>JALTAS010000262.1 GCA_027058925.1 Persephonella sp. | reverse complement strand
GGATTTTATATGTTCCATTTTCATATAAAAAATCTTGATCTATCAACCAACTTTGGTAAGCTTTTGATAATAAAAGTCACACTTGCAATTACTGTTTTGATACTTGTCTTGATCGCCATTACTTTATTTGCTAAAGGAAGATCTGAAAAAAAGCTTTTTGAGTACGCACATTACGGCGTTTTTGTTCTTGTTTTTCTAATAATTATAACTGCAAAACTTATGTTTATATTATAGGAGGATGCTATGGCTTTAAAAATTTACCCTGTATCAGAAGGTTTTAGTTCTGACAAGCCTGTATCAGAAAAAATGGTGGTAACAGACAACCTTGTTGTTGTTCATTTTTATCTAAAAAAAGGTCAGAAAATTCCACTTCATGCAGCAAAATCTGATGTTTTTGTAACAGTGTTAAAAGGAAAAGGTAAATTTTTCTACGGTTCAGAAGAAAATTTTGAGATTCTTGAGGTTGAAGAATCCCTTTATTATCAGCCTGAGGAACCCCACGGATTTGAAGCGTTAGAAGATATGATTGTTCAAGCTGTTGTAGCACCAAATCCACACAAAAAGATTAGTTTATAAAAAGCATTGATTTGAATCAATGCAGGTTTTTTTTTAATTGATTAATTTAAGACCAAAAAGTATTAAATACTGGAGAATAAATGCCGCAATGGAATTCAAAACAATGGGGTATTGTTATATCCCTGATTATCTTTCTTGTAACGATGCTTTTGTTGTTCACAGGACCCTGTATCATTGGAATTATAAGGATGCTTGGAGGATAGCGTAAAAAAATGATGGAAGTTGGTTCATGGCTGTGGAAGATAGCATACATGTTACATGTTATTTCAAACGCTGCATTTTTTGGAATCTCCCTGGTTTTCACCTTTGGAAACTCAGATATACTAAAAGAAAGTATTATAAAAAGGTTTTTAAAAATATCATTTATGTTCATTTTAACAACAGGAGGAACAGGTATTCTTTTGCTTTCCATCCTGACAATGACAGGAATGGACGACCTTACATCTAACCCGATCGGACAGAGCGCCCTTTTTATGATCTCAGGTTACATTGTTGTCCTTTTTGTGATCTCTTTAGCTTTAATTTACAAAGGAGGTGAAGAGAGAATATACAAAAAGCTCTTTGGCATCATGTTTTTAAGTTATCTGTTTGTTTACATAGTCAGAGTTTATCTAACAACATAGGAGGGTTTAGGAGATGAGTAATTTAATGGATCAAACCACAAAAAAGTGGTTTCTGATCTTTGTTCTTTCAGCTATAGCTGCTGTAGGCCTATTCACAATACTTACAGTCAAACAGATCAAAGATGTTCCTCCAATCCCACAGGAAGTGAGAGGAACTCAGACCCTTTACACTTACGATGATATTGTACAGGGAAAAGCTTACTTCCAGAAGTATGTTCTCATGGATCATGGAACACTTCTTGGAAATGGTGCTTACATAGGTCCAGATTATACAGCATGGATTCTACATGAAAAGATCGTAAATCTGCGGAATATCTACGCTCAGGAAAGGTTTAATAGAGACTACTCTAACCTTACTCCAGAAGAAAAAACTCAGATTGATTACCTTGTTACTCAGGATATTAGACAGAAATCTACTTTAAAAGAGGGTGTCACCCAGATCACTCCAGAACTTGAAAAAGCGTGGCTCAAAGTTAAGGAAAAATTAGTTGAGTATCTTGTGAAAGGAAACCCTCAGTATGCATGGATAGGTGGTCTTGTAAAACCTGAAGAAGCTGAAAAAATGGCAGCATTTATTGACTGGACAACTCTTGTTGCGGTCACCCCAAGACCTTCAGCAACTCCAACAGAAGGGATTACAACCATAAAATCTTTAGGTGAACCTATAAATGTATATCAGAGTCTGAACCTGCACCCAACTTACACAAATAACTGGCCTCCTGAACCAGCAATAGGTTTAGATGCTACTTACTCATCACTGTTCTGGTCTTTAATAGCCTTTATGGCATGTTGGGCGCTTACAATTGTTGTAATGTGGGCATTTTATGACTACTTCCTGAAATTTGATACACATAAAGAGGTTGATGAGTCCCTTAAAATAACAAAACTCACGCCAATGCAGGAGAAAGTAATAAAATACGTTCCTCTTGTTCCACTGTTCTTTGTTCTTCAAACGCTCTTAGGCGGTTATATGGCACACCTTTATGCAGATCCATCTCACAGCTGGATCATACCTCAGTCACTACTTCCATTTAATGTTGCAAGGGAGTTTCACCTGAACCTTGCAGTCCTCTGGATTGCGATAGGATGGCTTGCAGGAGGTCTGTTTATAGCTCCGCTTGCTTCAGGAGGTAAAGACTTTAAATTCCCTATAGCTGTAGATATTTTGTGGATAGCTCTACTTGTTGTTGGTGGCGGCGGACTTATCGGGCTTTGGCTTGGAGCTTTAGGAAAACTTCCTGATCCACTGTGGTTCTGGCTTGGTTCTGAAGGTAGAGAGTATATAGAACTTGGTAGAATATGGGATATAGGGCTTGTCGTGGGACTTGTTCTGTGGTTCACAATAGTATTCTTCACAGTTAAAAAAGCTGAGAAGATAACACCACCTCTGGCAATGATCATATGGTCTGCTTTTGCTATAGCTGTTCTTTACATGGCAGGAATGGCTCCACTTCACAAAATAATGCCTAACTTTACTATTGATGATTACTTCAGATGGTGGGTTGTTCACCTCTGGGTTGAAAACACATTTGAGCTGTTTGCAGCAGGAACCCTTGCATTCTTAACTGTTGCTTTAGGTCTTGTAAGTGCAAGATTTGCAACTATAATGATGTTCTTTGAGGCCTTCCTGATTGTTGCTGCAGGAACTATAGGTACCGGCCATCATTACTTCTGGATGGGAGAAAATGAATACTGGATCGCTTGGGGAGGTGTACTGTCATCTCTTGAACCACTACCACTTGTAATACTGATGATTGAAGCAACAAAAGAGTACCTCCACATAAAAGGAAAAGGAGAAGCATTCCCATTTAGAATGGCATTCCTTTGGCTTTCAGGTTCTGCCTTCCTAAACTGGCTTGGTGCTGGTTTTTACGGAATGCTGATTAACCTTCCGATTATCAACTACTACGAACATGGAACATACTTTGGGATGGCTCACGGTCATGTTGCTCTCCTTGGAGCTTTCGGATATATCTCAATAGCTTTCCTTTACTTCATAGCAAGGGCAAATGCACTTGCGAAAGGTTTCCACTGGGATGAGAAAGTATCAAATCTTGGATTCTGGCTTACAACTTTAGGAATACTCTTATTTGCATTCCCGGTTTTAGTAATAGGTGAAAAACAAATGCAATGGGCTCACGATTACGGATATTGGGTTGCAAGAACGAGGGAAGTTCTTGAAGGAATGGGATTCTGGCTTTGGATAAGAATAATACCTGACCTTATGATAGTTGCAGGATCAATACTGATACTTGTCGATCTCATTTACAAACTTTATCTTTCAAAGAAAGAAGCACCTGTTACAGCAACAACTTAAAAAAAAAGCCCCTTACGGGGCTTTTTTTAACCAAAATTTACAGTTACTTCACAGGTTCCTTCACCATTGGCATTACATTTTGTTTCCTGAGCTATAACCCTTTTTCCAAGGTATTTTTCCACAAGTCCTGCGACGAGCCCCACCTCAAAAAAACATATCCTTTTGCCTATATTGTCCATTCCTGCACATGTTATACATTCATCAAGCTGAACTACCAGCTTATCCTCGTCTAAATGAGCAATTTTTAGAATACCTATCTTCTCATCTTCAACAAACCTGGCTATGTTTTCAAGATATCTGTTTAGATCCTCATCATATAATCTTTGTCCAAGAGCTTCTCCTAAAGCTTTCCCTGCATTTATGAAAAGAATGTTTGATGCTCTCTCCCCCAGAAGATCAGATGCATAAACATTTGTGTAATGTCTCAAAACCCTAAAAATAAGGATAGGGATGTCTGTTCCTAACTTATCCCTTTTAACTTTTGAGATCTGACCCAGTATATCTTCCATTTTTTACCTCCTCCTCCCATTTATAAAACTGATCAGAAAAGTACTTTACTCTGCTTTTTTTAAACTCTCTTGTTGAGTAAAGGATCTTATAATCTTTTATTCCTATTTCCTGAGAAATATCCAAAACAAAATTTTCCAGCTCTTCTTTTGTTTTCCCGTGTATCATAGAAAATATGTTGTACTTCCATTTCCCACTTGTAGTTCTCTTATAGCAATGGCTAACAGATCTAAAAGAAGCAAGTTTATACCCAACCTCATCCTCTATACCTTCGGGAACATTCCAGACAGTCATTCCATTAGCTTTAAATCCTGCTTTTCTATGGTAAAGAATTGCAGCAAATCTTCTCATTATTCCGCTTTCTTTATACTCGTTCAGCTTTTTAATGATAAAATTTTGATCCAGATTTAATTTTTCTGCAGTGGGTTTAAAAGGTTCCTCTACAAGAGGTATATCTTCTTGTGTTATCTTTATAATCATTTTGTCTACTTCTGTTATGGATATTTTTCTTTCAGTTCTATTTTCGTTTTTTGCAATTCTTTCTTTTTCTCTTAGATCTTCAAAACTTAGTTTCACACCTATTTTATAAAGTTTTACAGTTCTCAAAATCACATAATCTTCCACATCTGAAAGATCAGCAAGAAGTTGAACGGTTTCTTCAAGGCTCAAATTACTATCCGGTGGAACAGCTATTGTAAACCATAGATTAAAATCATCACTCCTCTGGTAGTTGTGGCTCACTCCTGGATGAGTATTTATAAGCTCAGCAACTTTCTGAATGTTACCGCTAACCTTAAAAGCAACAAGAGAACTGTCATACCCTAAGGATTTTGTATCATATATAGGAGATATCTGTCTGATGATCTTCTTTTCCTTAAGTTTTTTTAATGTTTTTATTACTTTGTGTTCTGTTGATCCTAAACTCTGTGCTATTTGTTTGAAAGGTCTATCATTTATAGGTATTCCTTCTTGAACAGTTTTTAAAAGATCTTTTTCAAATTCAGACATCTGTATCATACTTTGACTCTCCCTAAAACATCTTCAAGCCAGTTTATTTTTTCTCTTAACCTGACTACCTCACCAACGAGAAATATAGCAGGAGGATGAACTTTTATTTCACCTTTTGCTACATCTCTTAGTGTTGATTCAACCTCCTTCTGCTCCTTAGTTGTTCCTTTTTCTATAAAAATAACCGGTGTTTCTGGATTTTTACCTGCATTAATAAGGTTCTGGGCTATTTTCTGTCTGTTTGAAACACCCATAAGGAAAATAACTGTATCAATGCCTGCAAGAGCTTCCCAGTTGATATCAGGAAACTGACCCTTTGAGCCATGACCAGTAACAACTGCAAAAGAGGATGCTACTCCTCTATGGGTTACAGGAACTCCTGCGTAAAGGGGAACAGAGATGGCTGAGGTTATTCCTGGAACAATCTCAAAAGGTATACCTTTTTCTTTCAGAAAGATCGCTTCCTCTCCTCCTCTTCCAAAGACAAAAGGATCTCCACCTTTAAGCCTGACTATTACATCATTATTTTTAGCAAACTCATAAAGAAGGAAGTTTATCTTATCCTGCTCAAGGATGTGTTTTCCATCTTCTTTTCCTACATAAACAAGCTCACAACCGGGTTTTGCATGAAACAGTATCTCATGGTTTATCAGCCTATCATAAAGAATTACATCAGCTTTTTGTATGACTTTTAGGGCTTTTATTGTGAGCAGTTCAGGATCTCCTGGTCCTGCCCCTACTATGTATACTTTTCCCATAACATTATCCCCCTTTATCTAACAATAAAAATTCCTGAAGGTGTTGGAACTGTTATCTCCTTAATCAATTTCCAGCTTTTTGTATCATACACTTTTAAAGAGTTATCAAAATATGACGAAAGATACAATTTTTTTCCGTTTTTTGAGAATCTCATATGCATTACCCTTTTTCCTGCAGGAAATGTTTTTATGACCTGAAGTTTTTTGAGGTCCATTACAGTAAGCAGATAATCTTTATCTCCACTAAAATTAACAACAGCTATATTTTTACTGGGGGAAACAGATATAAAAACTGGAAGACCAGGAAGATCAATATATTTTATAACTTTCATTTTTTCAATATCAACAACATAGGCTCTTTTTTCACCAACAGCCGGTATTAAAGCTTTTTTGTCAAAAACCCCCCACATTCCAAAATGGGGTATTTTGAAAACAACCTCCTGCTTATTATTTGATCTGAAAACAGCCTTTTTATAACTGAAGTTATCAAGATCAAGTAT
>JALTAS010000261.1 GCA_027058925.1 Persephonella sp. | reverse complement strand
AAAAAGACGGTAAATCAGACAAAATGTCAAAATCAAAACATAACACAGTTGATCCTGACGAGATGATAAACAGATACGGAGCTGATACTGTAAGGCTTTACATACTTTTTGCAGCTCCACCACAAAACAGCTTTGACTGGACTGACAGCGGTATTGAAGGTGCCCACAGGTTTTTAAAAAGGGTTTGGAATTTTGTTATAGAAAAGGCAGATCAGCTAAAGGGAGTGGATTACTCACAGAAGGATTTTAAAAACCTGAATGAAGAAGACAAAAAGCTGAGAAGAAAACTACACCAGACAATAAAAAAGGTTAATGATGACATAAATAGAGAGTACCAGTTTAACACAGCAATAGCCGCGATAATGGAGTTTTTCAACGAGCTGAACTCATACAAGGGAAATAATACAAAGCTTTTGAAAGAATGTGTTGAAAATCTGATACTTATGCTTTCACCCTTCACCCCATTCATATCTGACGCCATGTGGAGAGAGATAGGAAATGAAGGTTTCACAATAAACCAGAAATTTCCTGTACACCAGGAGGAAGCCCTAAAAGAAGAAACAAAAGAGATTCCCGTACAGGTTAACGGAAAACTTAGGGCAAAAATTGTGGTTCCTTATGACGCAGATGAGGAAACTGTAAAAAAGATAGCTTTTGAGAATGAAAATGTTAAAAGATGGACAGAAGGGAAAGAGATTATTAAAGTTATCTTTATAAAGGGGAAAATCCTGAACATAGTTGTAAAGGGGTAAAAAATGGCTTTCAAAAAAATTCTTATCGGTTATGACGGATCTGAAGCGAGCAAAAAAGCCTTAAAAAAAGCTGTAGATCTTGCAAAGATGTGTGGAGGTGAGCTTCATATAGTTGGGGTTGTAAGACCTTTTGAATTTGCTGCCATAGATTACATTCCTCCTGAGGAGATAGAGCAGTATGAAAAGGAGGAGATCTCAAAGGAGGAGAGATTTTTAAAAGAGGCAAAAGAGATAGCTGAGGAAAAAGAAGTAAAAGCGATAACAAAGGTTGTTGAAGGAGAGCCGGCAGAAGAGCTCATGGCTTACGCTGATCAAAATGGATGTGATCTCATAGTTGTAGGCCATAGAGGAGTTGGGGGTTTCAAAAGGATGATACTTGGTACAACAGCAGGAAATCTTGTTAAGTATGCCAACCAGTCTGTTCTTGTTGTTAAATGATCATTCTTTTCTGACCTTTTCCACTATCCTTGGATATATAAGAATAAGAAACAGAAAAAGGATTATCACAACGACAGCTATAAAGTAGTATTCTTTAGCCTCCCCAAAGAAATGCTCTGCTGCTTTCCCGAAGAAATAACCTACAGAAAGGTAAATCACAGCCCAGAAAAAGAGGGATATGAGATTAAAAAAAACAAATCTTACAGTTCCAAAGCCCGTTGCACCCATCAGCATCATTGGGATCATCCTCATACCGTAAAAAAACCTGATTATAAAAATTGATAAGATACCATATTTATGAAGAAGTCTTTTTGCCCTCATATACTCCTTTCTTGTATGTCTGTTTCTCAGGAGAAACTGTCTTCCCTTCCATTTACCAACAAGAAAGTAGATTATCTCGTGGAGAAATGCCCCTGCCATTGCAGAGACCAGAGATACATAGGGGTTAAGAAGCTTAAGCTTTATAAAAAATCCAACAACAAGCAGGAAAAGTTCACCCTCCAGAAATGTACCGATAAAAACAGCTATATATCCGTAATTCTGTAGAAAATGCTCAAGACCTTCTATTTAAATTACCTCCGACAACTAATAGAATATTATTATAACCTATGGCATAATCCTCCTATGGAAAAGATAGTTTTATGTATAACAGGGGCAAGCGGTTTTATATACGGAGAAAGAATTCTTCATGAACTTTTAAAGGGTCATTTTGTTTATCTGATTGTATCAGAAAGCGGATTTAAGGTTATGGAAGAAGAATCAGGAATTAAAAAAGAGGATTTTCTCAAAAATCTGCCAGAAAACTGTACTTTTTACGACCAGAATATGATTGAATCTCCTATCTCAAGCGGTTCAAGGCTTATAGAAACAAAAGGGGTTATAGTTGCTCCCTGTTCAACAGGAACTCTTGGAGCTGTTGCAAACGGAATATCAAACAACCTTATACACAGGGTTTGTGATGTTGCTCTGAAAGAAAGGAAAAAACTTTTTATGCTTGTTCGGGAGATGCCTTTATCACTTATACATATCAAAAATATGGAAAAGATCACAGTTGCAGGAGGGACTGTTGCTGTTGCATCTCCAGCTTTTTATAATAATCCAAAAACTGTTGATGATATGATTAATTTTGTTGTTGGCAAGGTACTTGATCATTTTGGTATTAATCACAACCTGTACAGAAGGTGGAAAGATGAAAATATCTGAATGTGCAGAGCTTTTTCTCTCCTATATCTCAGACAAATCTGAGCATACGATAAAAAATTACAGGGCAGACTTAAATCAGTTTTTGCAGATAATAGGCGATAAAGATGTGGAAAAGATCACAAAAGCTGATATAGCAAAGTTCAGAATGGTTCTCCAGTCAAAAAGAAGAAAATCATCAACAATAGCAAGAAAGCTTGCCTGTATAAACTCATTTTTTGAGTATCTGATTGATCTTGAGATAGTAAACTCTTCCCCGATAACCAGATCCCACAGGCCAAAAATATCACAAAAGATACCCTCAGCCCTTTCCCACGAGGAGATAAAAAAAGTGATTAACGCAACAAGAACATTAACAGAGAGGGTAATAGTTGTTCTTATGCTAACAACAGGTCTCAGATCATCAGAGCTTCTTGGAATAAAAAGGAAAAATATACTTATAGAGCATGAAAGAAAGATCTACACAACAGACTCAATATACACTCTTGATATAAAAGATCAGGACATAATATACATAAGGGTTGAAGGAAAAGGAGGAAAAGAAAGGGAGGTTCCCATAACCGGAGAACCTATGAGACTGTTTTATGAATACCTTATGTTTAACAGCTCAGAAAAGGTTTTTCCTATATCTTATTTTAGTCTGTGGAAGATGATAGTCAATATAGGAAAAAGATGCAGTATATCCCTTCATCCTCACAAACTCAGGCATACAGCAGCAACAATAGCCCTCCAGTCTGGAGCAGAGCTTAGAATAATTCAGGAGCTATTAGGACATGCCTCCCCAATAACAACAGCAAGGTATGCAAAGGTAGGTCAGAAACAGCTTCTTAAGGCAACAAAAGCCCTTTCAGAAAATATCAAGATCTAACCCCATAGCTTTCAGATTAGCCTGAGCTTTTATAAGGGTTTCTGTGTATTCCTGATAAGGATCTGAATCAGCAACTATCCCGCTTCCAACATAGATGTAGCATCTGTTTTTTTTGAAAATAGACTGTCTTATGGCAACGCTCATCACAAAATCAAGATCAGGTTTTATAACAAATGTTGTTCCGCAGTAAATCTCCCTCCTTTTTTCTTCTATAAGATCTATTATCTCAACAGCCCTCTTTTTTGGTGCTCCTGTTACAGATCCGGGAGGAAATGTTGAGTGGATAATATCCTTTAAGGAAAGCCCTTCTTTAAGCCTTCCAACAACAGTTGAGCTCATCTGGAGGACAGAGCTGTAATGCTCAACCTCAAAAAGTTTTTCAACCCTTACAGATCCTTTTTCTGATATCCTTCCAAGATCATTCCTCATAAGGTCTGTTATCATAAGGTTTTCTGCCCTTTCTTTTTCTGATGATAGAAGTTCATCGGTTAGCTTTTTTGTCTGGATTTTGTTTTTACCTTTTGGTCTTGTTCCTTTTATAGGTTTTGTTGTTAAGTTTTTTCCTTTTTTCTTTAGAAAAAGCTCCATAGAGCCAGATATCACAGAAAAATGAGGGGTTTTAATATGCATCAGAAAGGGAGAAGGCTGATATTCAATAAGATTTCTGAATATACTGTAGGTATCAAAAAAACCCTCTATCTGTATTCTGTGTGAAAGATTTATCTGGTAAATATCTCCTTCGCTAATATATTTTTTTGCCTGTAGAACTTTTTTTGAAAAACTGTCGGCAGTTTCATTTAAAATGATTGATCTTACTGAGCTTTTACTGGATTTTTTATTCTTTAATCCCTTTTTAAAACCCTTAAAAAAAGCAACAAAAATAAAAGGAAGACCTATATCTCTTCTTTTTTTAGTTTCTTCTTTGAAGATATATCTCTTATAATCATAGGATATAAATCCGGCAGCGTAGTATCTTTTCTTTTCAATAATTTTCTGAATTACAGGAAGAGGATTATCTGTTTTCAGCTTTCTGCTTCCTAAAAAAAAGATGTTGTCTTTGAAAACCCCTGCTAAAACAGGTTTTTCAAATGTTGCCTCTTTTATACCTTCTATCCAGCCAGCTTTATCAGAAAAAATCTCAATTTTCATTCTTCCTTCTCAACCAAAATTATATATAATTATAATTAAGGATTTTTCTCAGGGGAGAGATATGAAATATAAAGTTTCTAAAGAGGAGCTTGATGCCCTCTTTAGAGAGGTTTACAGCCAAGAGAAAAGAGAAGTAGATTATACATCACAAACTCTTAAAATAAAAGAG
The DNA here is from genome assembly GCA_027058925.1 of Persephonella sp. Taxonomy (GTDB): domain Bacteria; phylum Aquificota; class Aquificia; order Aquificales; family Hydrogenothermaceae; genus Persephonella_A. The sequence continues at coordinate 1,717 of JALTAS010000261.1, read as the reverse complement.
GAATACAGTTTTCTTGCCTATAAATACAAAAATATCCTTAAAAGTTTTCTCATATCTAACCTTCCTGTAAAAGTTCATCTAATATCATTTAAAGCCTATGAAGGTAGTAATGTGGACAATAAAAATTTCTTTGTTTCTGGATACGATGTTGAAAAAAAGTACAGGGTATATCTGACAGTATCCGAGGATATAGAAGATGCTGTAAAAGAAAAAACAGGAGATCTGTACAGACTTTTTGATGAAAAATTCAATGTTCAAAATTTTGTAGAAAGCCTGTCAGAAAATTTTGTTTCAGAGCTGAAAAAAGATCTTCCTTTTTCGTACAAAAAGATAAACAGCTCATCATTACAGTTTTATGAGGATCAGTTTGTAAAGCTGGAGTACATCTTCAGTCTGGAAGAATCCAAAACTGAAATTTCCATATGGATAGAAAAAGAGCTTCTCGAAAACGAAGAGATATCACCATTTATATATTCACCCCCAACATCACTAGGTAAAAAAAGATTAAAGGGATTAAAAAATCTTTTAAAAATAAGGCTGGAAATTGAGTCTGAACCTGTTGTGATAGATATAAACGATCTCAAAGAAGGAAAAGAGATTAATATTAATCTGAGAATAAAAGACTTTATCTCTTAGGAGGATGATATTAGGGAAGGAATAAAGAAAAAACTGTCTGAACTGTAAAAAAAAGTAAAAGAAAAGGCTGTAAATGAGCCTGAAAAAAAAGGGGAAAATTATTACTGCGTAACAGATAATAACAACAGCTTATTCATCAGAAGTGATCTTTTTGTTATGCTTGTTTTTATAAAAGGTTCAGACTGGGGGGAGAATCTTTTCAAAGATATTTTTGGATCAGAAGAAACCCATACAGATGTGTATGAGTCTGTTGATGTATCACCTGAAGATATTATTTTTGATGTGGAAAATGAAGGGCAGTTTTTTGATTATGGAATCATTATAAAAACCTCAAAAACAAAGAAAAAAAAGGTTAATGAACAGCCACAGCAGATAGTATCAAAAAATATATCACTCCCTGTAGTCCTAAAACTTTTCAGCAAGGAGATCCCCCTTTCTGAGATTGACAACATTGGAGAAACCTCACAGATTTTACTTTCAAACTCTGACCAGTTTGATGTAGAACTTCTTGTAAATGGTGATATCATAGGAAAAGGTATTCTAAAAAAGGATGAGCAAAATTTTAGACTGAAAATACTGGAACTTTATATTTAGATGCAGGCTCTTATCTTTTCGTGGCTTATATATATAGTTGGATCTTATTTCCTTGAGGGGGAGCTCAGAAAAACCGTATACCTGATTGGCGCTTTACTGACCTTAATATCTTACATTTCAATAAATGCCTACGCAGGAAACCTTCAGATCATAGATGGTCTTTTTATAATATATTTTTACTTTCTTTTTCTGCATACAACATCAGACAGCTATATAGGTTACAGACTTCTTTTTTCGGTATTTTATTTGGCGATTTTTTTGTCATATATAACCTCTAACTTTTTTTATCCTGAAATATCTAAATTTATTATTTCACTTTCTGGATTATTGCTGATCTTTAAAAGGTACAGTTCAAAATCAGATATATTTATCTGGTCTGGAATGGTATTTTTGGCCTCTCTTTCTTATATTTTCGGAAAAGAGTTCTTTTATTATTCAAACATTCCTATTGTTATATATTTTATAAGAGATGGTGTGTCAAACTTAT
>JALTAS010000260.1 GCA_027058925.1 Persephonella sp. | reverse complement strand
ATATGAACCTTGTGCAGAAGAAGTGTTGGCTCATACCCACCTATTGGAAGAAAAGCTGTATGTATCTTGAAAATCTCACCATACTTTTTAAATCCATCAAAATATGCTGTGTCCCCTGCAAAGTAGTATGTTCTGTCTTTTATTTTAATTATGTAGCTTGAGGTTTCTGTATTCGGAAATAACAGAGACCTTCCTTTGTTGTGTTTTACAGGAAGTGATACAACCTCAAAACTTTTCTGGGAAAAACTGTCATAATGCTTAAGCTCCACAATCTTCTTAAAGTGTATCCTCCCCAAAACAGGTTTTGTATTTTCTGGGATTATTACGGTTGTGTTTCTCTTTAGTCTCCTAAGGGTTCTCATATCAAGATGGTCGTAATGGGCGTGGGATATAAGGATGAAATCCACCTCCGGAATAAGATCAGGTCTCAGAGATGGCTTTTGTCTCCTTATGCCAAATATGTGGGGGCTTAAAAATGGGTCTGTTAGAAATCTTACCCCATGATACGAGACCAGAAACGTTGAGTGCCCTAAATTTGCTATAAAATCATGACCGTGGCTCAGAGCAAATCTTATCTCCCTGTATAAAAGGGAATGCTCATCAAGTATAAATTTTGAGTGTAGTTTATAATCCTTTGCTTTTGGCTTCCTGCCAGTAGTATTCCATATCATTTATGTCCATCTCCTTAATATCTTCATTTTTTTCCTTTGCCTTTTTTTCTATGTATTGAAACCTCCTTATGCTTCTGTCTATAGACAGATGGAGTGCTTCTTCAGGGTCTATCCCATAAGATCTCGCAAGGTTTGTGACAGCAATCAGGACATCACCTATCTCGTGCTTTATCTCCTCTTTTGTTTTTGCCTGCTTTAGCTCTTCAATCTCTTCTTCTACTTTCTCCATTACCTGATCAGGATTTTCCCAGTCAAAACCAACCTTTGCCATTCTTTTCTGAACCTTTACAGCCCTCATCAAAGCCGGCATTCTTTCCGGTATTCCTTCAAGTATAGATTCCCTTTTTTTCTCTTTTTGTTTTATTGTCTCCCATTTCTTCAGGTGGTCTTCCCCTTCAAGCTGTTCATACTCAGCACCTCCAAAAACATGGGGGTGTCTTCGGATCAGTTTATTTATCAGGCTTTGAATAACATCATTTATATCAAATCTGCCTTCATCTTTTTTTATCTGAGAATGGAAAACAACCTGAAGAATAAGATCCCCTAACTCCTCTATCATCGCCTTTTCATCATTTTTTTCTATAGCCTCAAAAAGCTCGTATGCTTCCTCTATAAGATTATTTTTTATTGACTGGCTTGTTTGCTCCCTATCCCAGGGACATTCCTTTCTCAGCCTTGCCACAATATCAACAAGTTCCTGAAACTTTTCCCCTTCTTTTCTACATGCCTTTTTTTCCATGCAGACCCCCTTAATGTTAAAATATACAGGTCAATATAATATATGCAAAAGGATACAAAAATGGAAAATATTATAAATGTCAGACATCCCCTTTTAATAAATCTCGTTTCAAAACTGAGGAGCATTCATACAAACC
>JALTAS010000259.1 GCA_027058925.1 Persephonella sp. | reverse complement strand
ATTCAGGCTTGTCACAGAAGAAAACGGTATCATATGCCTAAAGATATCATCCCTATTGCAGAAGAAACAGGTCTTATTATTGATCTTGGAGATAAAATAATTGATTCTGTTCTTGAATTTTCCGGATCAATCCCACAGAATCTTAAAATGTCAATAAATATATCACCGCTACAGCTAAACAAACCTGATTTTGAAACAGAGATAATAAGGAAAATAAAAGAAAAAAATGTTCAACCGGACAGGATTATAATTGAGATTACAGAAGGGGCATTAATGGAAAACATCTCAGATAGTATCAAGAAAATAAAAAAATTAAAAAGCTGTGGAATTCAGATAGGTATTGATGATTTTGGAACAGGATACTCATCACTTAACTACCTGAAAAAACTTCCTGCAGATTACTTAAAAATAGATATATCATTTGTATCAGGAATAGGAAAGGACAAAAGTGATGAGATGATCATAAAAACTATAATATCAATGGCAAAAAACTTAGGTATGAAAACTATAGCTGAAGGAATAGAAAGCGAAGATCAGGTAAGTTTTCTAAAAAAAGAAGGGTGCGACTTTGGACAGGGATACTACTTTGGAAAACCATCTCCCCAGATTGAGATAAACAGATTTTTAAAGAAAGGTTTATAATAATATTCAAAAAATCCGGGAGAAAGGGTTGAAGGATTTTATATCTGTAAGACAGATAGATGAAGGGATTTTTTACTACATATATGAGCTGTATAAAGATTACAGAGACAGATACAAAAAAGGTGAAACAAAACTGTCAGACCTGAGAGGATGTTCTATTTTACTTCCTTTTTTTGAAAGCTCAACAAGGACAAGAACATCTTTTGAACTCGCAGGAAAGATATTAGGTGCAGATACTATAAATATCTCAGGATCTTCAAGCTCTGTAAAAAAGGGGGAGACACTTTACGACACAATAAAAACACTTGAAGCTATGCAGTCTGACTTTATAGTACTTAGGCATCACATGTCAGGTGCTGCACACATCGTAGCGAAATATGTAAAATCAAGAGTTATCAATGCAGGAGACGGAGCTCATGAACATCCATCCCAGGCTGTTTTAGATGCTATAACAATCATTGAAAAAAAAGAAAAAATAAACGGCTTAAAGATAGCAATAATAGGAGACATTCTCCACAGCAGAGTTGCAAGATCACAGATCCATCTTTTCCACATGCTTGGTGCTCAGATAACAATATGTGGTCCCAGAACAATGCTTCCAAGGCATCTTGAACAGTTTGAGGTGGATTTTGTAACGACGGATATCAATGAAGCTCTAAAAGGAAAAGATGTCGCTATTTTCTTAAGGATACAGCTTGAAAGGCAGAAAAAGGTATTTTTTTCAACTCTTAGTGAGTACTCAATAAAGTACGGTCTTAATAGGGACAGAATAAACCTTCTAAAGGATGATGCAATAATTATGCATCCTGGACCTGTGAATAGAGGCGTTGAAATCCAGAGTGAACTTGTATATGGAAACAGGAGCGTAATACTTGATCAGGTTGAAAACGGCCTTTTTACAAGGATGGCCATATACA
>JALTAS010000258.1 GCA_027058925.1 Persephonella sp. | reverse complement strand
TTCAGATAAAAAAGGTGTCCTTTATGTTGTTGCAACTCCTATAGGAAATCTAAAGGATATAACGATAAGAGCTTTAGAAACTCTAAAAAGTGTAAACATAATAGCCTGTGAAGATACAAGGATAACAAAAAAACTTCTAAACCATTATGGTATACACGGAAAAAAGCTAATCCCTTACCATGAGCATATAGAGGAAGAAGCTTCAGAAAAAGTGATCTCACTGTTAAAATGTGGTGAGGATGTGGCTCTTGTTTCAGATGCAGGAACCCCATGTATTTCAGATCCTGGCTACAGGGTTGTAAAAAAGGCCTGGGAAAATGAAATAAGGGTTATACCTATTCCCGGTGCATTTGCAGGGGCTGCGGCACTTTCTGCCTCAGGTCTTCCTTCTGATAAATTTCTTTTTGTTGGTTTTTTGCCTAACAAACCAAAAAAGAAAGAAAAACTTCTTGAGGAATATATAAAAACAGGTTTTACGTTTATCCTTTATGAAAGCCCTAAAAGAGTTCTGAAAACCATACAGCTTATAGGAAATATTTCTCCTGATTCTGAAGTTGTGGTCGCAAAGGAGATAACAAAGATCCATGAAAGATTTTTCAGGGGAAAGGCAAAAGATATTTTAGATTATATTAACGAAGGAACTCTCTTAAAGGGAGAGTTCGTTATTATTGTTCATCCAGTATGTGAAAAAGAAGAGAAAGATGTTGAGATCTACAGGGAAATAAAAAAGCTCATCGGTGAGGGTAAAAAAGCAAAGGAGATAGCAAAAGAGATATCAAACAGGTTTGGAGTACCAAAAAATGAGGTTTACAAGATTGTTATCTCTTATCAAAAAGAGTAACCTAAATCCCCAGATTTGTAAAAAGGGGCTTAAAGCCCCCATTAACTATTTTTCAGGTTTTTCATCTATAGGAACTGCAGGTGTCATGCCAAGTGTTAGAGCTCTTTTTCTTTCTATCATGTAGTAAAGAACAGGAACAACAACAAGGGTTATAAGGGTTGATGCACCAGTTCCAAATATGAGAGCAATGGCAAGACCGTTAAAAATAGGGTCAAATATTATAACGAATGCTCCAACTATTATCGCTGCAGCTGTCAGAAGAATTGGTCTTGTTCTGACTATTCCTGCTTCAAGAAGGGCTTCCTCAACAGAGTAGCCTTCTTTAAGTTTGTCCTCAGCAAACTGAACCAGAAGGATTGAGTTCCTCAGGATAATACCTGCCAGCGCTATAAAACCTATCATTGATGTTGCTGTGAAGAATGCGCCCATCAGCCAGTGGCCAGGAACTATTCCAACAAGAGTAAATGGGATTGGAGACATTATAACAGCAGGCATTCTAAATGATCCAAACCATCCTACAAGAAGCATGTAAAGAACAACTATGGCAACAGCAAAAGCTATTCCCATATCCCTGAATGTTTCATATGTTATCTGCCACTCACCATCCCATTTTACATAATATCTGTCTTCAAGCTCAGGCTGGTGGGTTAAAAGCTCGGTTATTCCTTTTCCGTCAGGTGTTTTAATCTGTTTTATCTTATCCCAAAGGTCTAAAATTGGGTAAACAGGAGATCCTATCGTGTCATTTATATTTGCTATTACATAAACAACTTTCTGGAGGTTTTTTCTGTATATATCGTTCTGGGAACTGCCCTTTTCCACTTCTACAAAAGTTTTAATAGGTATTCCACCTTTTGGTGTAGGTATTTTCATAGAAAGAAGTTTATCCAGAGATTCTCTGCTTTTGTCATTAAGCCTTACAACTATATTTACAGGGTGAAGATCTTTACCTGAATGGATAAAGCCGACAGAGTAACCTGCCAGGGCTATCCTCATTGTTTTTACTATAACTTCTTCATTTAACTGGTATTTTTTTACCTTTTCCCTGTCTATCTTCAGTATATACTCCCTCTGTGGAAGGTTTGCATATATCCCAACATCAATAATACCGGGGGTTTCCTCAAATATCTTTTTGATCTCCTGTGCTATCTGAAGCTGAACTTTATGGTCTGGACCGTAAACCTCAGCAACTATTGGGGATAGGACAGGTGGTCCCGGTGGAGGTTCAACAACAGCAACATACTTTGCCCCATTTTCTTTTGCTATTTTGTATATGTCGTCCCTTATCCTTTCTGCTATTTCATGGGACTGGGCTTTCCTGTCGTGTTTACTTATAAGATTAACCTTTATCATCGCATAATGGGGGGCTTCTCTTAAATAGTAATGCCTTGCAAGACCGTTAAAATCAAAAGGTGCAGGAACACCTGCATATATAACGTAATTTTTCACCTCATTAACATTTTTTACATAATCAGCAAGTTTTTTGGCTACCAGATATGTGTTCTCAACGGTTGTTCCTTCAGGCATATCAAGTACTATGAAAAGCTCGCTTTTGTTGTCGTAAGGGAGCATTTTCACAAGAACAGCTCTTTTTACAAGAAGGCCTACAGAAACAACAAGAAGCAGTCCCATTGCCCCTAAAAACAGCCATCTTTTCAGCCTGCTTTTGAAAAGGGGTATGTATATCTTTTCAAAAAGTTTTGCAAGAAAACCTGCGGTTTTTTCTTCCTCTTTTTCAAGATCTTCAGGAGTAAGCTCCTGAGCCTCATGCTTCAGCCATCTAATTGCCAGATAAGGGGTTAGTATAAACGCAACAAGCATTGAGAAAAACATTGCAACAGAAGAATTGATAGGTATAGGTCTCATGTAAGGTCCCATCATTCCTGTGACAAATGCCATCGGAAGAAGGGCAACAATAACGGCAAATGTTGCCAGTATAGTTGGATTTCCAACCTCATCTGTTGCAACAACAGCGGCTTCATCAGGGGGGAGCTTCCTCATCTCAAACCATCTGTGTATGTTCTCAAGAACAACGATTGAGTTGTCAACAAGAATACCTATTGAGAATATAAGTGCAAAAAGTGTAACCCTGTTTAGGGAGTACCCGTAAAGCTCACTCAGGAAAAGAGCAATAGCAAGTGTAACAGGGATTGTGACAGCAACGATAAGAGACTCTCTCCACCCGAGTGTGACAGCTATCAGAAGAACTATTGAGAATGTTGCTATCAGAAGGTGTTCAATAAGCTCATTTGCTTTTTCTGTGGCTGTTTCACCGTAGTTTCTTGTTACCTTCACATATACATCATTAGGGATAACCTTTCCTTTCATATCTTCCAATTTGTGGAGTATTGTATCAGCCACTACAACAGCATTACTTCCTGTTTTTTTTGCTACCGCAAGTGTAACAGCATTAAATGTTTCATTCCTATTACCTTCCCCGTGAACACCGTAACCAAACTGGACATAATTTGTTGACTCACCTTCACCTTCAAAAACCTGTGCAACATCTTTTATGAATATCGGTTTTCCGTTGTAAACGGTGACAACAACATTTTTCACATCTTCAATACTTTTCAAAAACTCGCCTGTTCTTACTTTTACCCTGTAGTTGTTTTGATCTGCTTCTCCTGAAGGGAGGGTAAAGTTTGCCTGTTTAAGGGACTGGACAACCTGAGGAAGCATTATGTTATAGGCGTTTAGTTTTACAGGATCAAAATAAACATATATAGTCTTTGGTTTTGATCCTATTATTGTTGTTTCAGAAACATTTTTTAGCTGTTTAATCTCATCTTCAACCTGCTCAACAAATCTTCTGATCTCGTATGAGCTGTAGTTTTTGCTGTAAAACGTTAGAGACAGTATCGGAACATCATCTATAGATTTTGGTTTTACAATAGGCTGCATTGTCCCCGGAGGCATTCTGTACATATTTGAGTTGAGCTTGCTGTATAACCTCACGAGGGCATCTTCAGGGTTTGATCCAACATAAAACCTGACTGTTGTTATACCAAAACCGTCCCCTGCGTATGAGTAAACATACTCAACCCCCGGAATTTCCCACATTATTTTTTCAAGGGGTTTTGTTATCATCTTGTCAATATCTTTGGACTGTGCACCGGGGAAGGGAACCATAATGTCTATCATGGGAACAACAATCTGGGGCTCTTCATCTCTTGGGGTTGTCATAACAGCAAAAAGCCCCATCAAAAGTGAAGCAAGAACTAAAAGAGGTGTCAGAGGGGAGTTGACAAATGCCTTTGCTATCTTTCCTGCTGTCCCGTACTCTCTTTTTATTTTAGCCATTATTAACCTCCGGTCTCAATGTTTAACGAACCTTGCATCCTTCACAGGCTTTGTTAGGTTCTGAGGAAACTATCTCAACACCTGGTTTTAAACCTGATACTATCTCAACCTTTCCATCAACAACATCTCCAATCTTCACAAATGTCAGGTGTGCTTTGCCGTCTTTATCTACTGTATAGACAGCATTCAGCTGACCCCATTTGATTACTGCAGTTTCAGGAATGAGTATTTTTTCTTCCTGCCCTGTTTTTATTTTTATTTTTCCGTACATTCCCGGTTTTAAACTGCTGTCCTGAGGTAGTTTTGCTTTTATTGAGAAAGTTCTGTTCATAGGATCTATACTGTTTGATTTTTCAACTATTTGTGCTTTGTAGCTTTTTCCTGTAGAAGGTATGTATATATCTACTTTGTCCCCTATATTTATCTTGTTTATCAAGGATTCATCAATCATTGAGAGGAACTTCAGGTTTTTGTCTCCAATTATAAAAATTGGCATTCCGGGTGCTGCCATATCTCCAACATCATTCATCTTCTTGATAACAACACCATCAAAAGGAGCTTTAACATAGGCATACCCCTGCATGATCTTCGCATATTTTAGTTTTGCCTTTACCTGTTTTTCCTTTGCATCAAGCTGTTTTAGTTTTGCTTTTATAGCATCAACCTGTGCTTTTGCTCCTATCATTTTTGTTTCTATCTCTTCAAGCTGTTGTTTTGATACAGCATTTTCTTTGTACAGATTTTTGAATCTTTCGTAAGTTCTTTTCGCAAAGGCATATCCTGCTTCTGCTGCTTTCAAACCAGAAAGTGCTTCTTCTCTTGCCTTTGAAAGTTCCTCAAGACCTGCCTTTGCCTCTTTTATGTTCTGTTTTATCTCGCTGTCATCTAAAATTGCAAGTAGCTGTCCTTTCCTAACATAATCTCCTTCTTTTACATTTATCTTCAGCACTTTTGCCATAAGTTTTGTTGCAACCTTTGCTGTATTGTTTGATATGACTGAGCCATCAACCTGATAGATCTTTTCAATAACTGTTTTTTCTACCTTTACTGTTGGAAGCTTAACAATCTTTTTAACCTCTTCTTCAGCATATCCAGGCTCTACCCTGTGTGTGAGATACCCTCCTATCCACAGGATAAAAAGGGTTATAGGAACTACAAAAAATACAAAGAACCTTATTATGCCACCCATTATTTATCTCCTCCGATATTTTCTTTTATCTTTCCGGACTGGTATTTAAGATCAAGAAGGGAGATCTGAGCATCATAGGTTGCTTTTGCTTTTTCAAACCTTATCTGGTCGTACATGGTTTGCGTATCAAGCAGATCTATCATTGATGCCATCTGATTTTTGTATCTTTTTTCTGTTATTTTTAGCACCTCTTCAGCATATTTAAGATTTTCTTCAGCTGCTTTCAGTTTACTTTTTGCTGTGATAAGTTCTTTGTAAGCCTTATAGACGCTGAACTTTATGTATTCCTCAAAACCTTTTTTAAGCTGTGAATAGCGTTTGAAAGTTTCTTTGGCAGCTTTATATCTGTTGTATGCCTGAAATCCGTCAAACAGTTTCCAGTTGAGGGCTATTCCCAGTGTAAACCCTGTTCCATCAGTTCCAAACGGATTGTACCTGTCGTCCATCTGGTAATATCCAAATGCTCCTATTGTTGGAAACATGTCTGCTTTCTGAAAATCAACATACTTTTTTGCGTTTTCAACTCTTGTTCTGAGGGCTATGAGATCCGGCCTTTCTGATAAGGCAATCTCCTGCCAGTATCTAACATCTTTTTCTGTGTCTGTGAATCTCAGCTTGCCTATTACATCTATCTGAGCAGGGTCAACCTTATCCAATCCCATAGCAAGGAGAAGCCCTCTTTTGGCGATAAGATACTGGTTCTGAGCTTCTTCTATCTTGCTTTTTACTCTGGTTAAGTAAACTTTAGCCCTTAATACATCTGCGTATATGGCAAGACCGTTGTTGTACATAAGCTTTGCAGTGTCGTAATGTTTTTTTACGCTTTTGTATGCCTGCTTGGCAAGTTTTATCGCTTCTTTTGCCAGCAGTGTACCATAGTAAGCTTTGGAAACATCATAAATCACTTTTTGTTTTGTTCTTTCCAGATCAAATTTTGCTGCTTCAAACTCTTTTTTTCTCATTTTTATTCCTGTTCCGATCTTTCCTCCTGCCCATATAGGAACCTGAAACTGTATCTTTGTCTGCCAGTTA
>JALTAS010000257.1 GCA_027058925.1 Persephonella sp. | reverse complement strand
CTATAAAGATTTTTCGGCAGAAATTGAAAATATTAAACAGATGTATCTGGAGTTAGTAGAAGGAATATTAAGAAATAAAAAAGAGCTAAATGGTTTAAAACCCAAGGCCTTTTTATTAGGAAGATACCTTTTTCAGCATGATATCTCCTACATGATGTTGCTTGATATTAATGATTATGTTTTTCCTTTTGTTGTTGAAAAGTTTTCAAGCGATAAGAATCTACTAAAAGAGATACATCATATTGAGGAAAAGTTTAGATTTTTAGAAAATAAAGTGGCTTATGGATATCTTACAGAAAATATAAAACAGGATAAAAACTGGATAAGAGAAAAGCTAAGAATAATAAAAAACTCAGAAAGCACATTAAAACCTTTTGTTAAGGATCATCTTATCTGGGTTAATAAGGTTCTTGAAGATATCAGAAAGTTAAGAGCAGAAAGTAGCGTTCCTATAGGTCACAACAAGTGCGGTCTTGGAAAAAGGCTTGAAGAATCAGAAGGGTTAGGTATTTATGACGAGTACAGAGACGAGATCATTGTTCTTCACAAAAAAATACACGGTAGTGCCCTTCAGATATACCATTTTATGAAAAGCAGAGATTTTAAACATCTCCTTCTTGAGTATCTTGAGTTTTTTAATCTCATAGGAAAGTTTGTCAGTCTTTTAGGCCTCACATTTGCTGTTATGTATGAGGAAGATGCAAATATAGATCCCCTAACAAAAGTTTTAAGCAGGAGAAGCCTTGAGTTTATACTTTCTTCCCAGTTCCATATAGCAAAGATATCAAAAAGACCTCTTTCTATAGCCATGGTAGATATAGATGATTTTAAAAAAATTAATGATCAATACGGACACCAGATAGGAGATTGTGTTCTAAGAAAGGTAGCAGGTTTTATTCAGGAAAACCTGAGAAAATCTGATTTTATATTCAGATATGGCGGAGAGGAGTTTCTGATCATTTTCCCTTTTACAACAAAAAAGGATGCTGTTTTTGTTATGGGAAGAATAGTTAAAAAACTGTCTAAAAAAGATATGAAATGTGGTGATTTTAAGGGGAAGGTTACCATTTCTGCAGGAATCGCTTCTGTTGAGGACGCAGTTGATATTTACAATCTTGTTTCAAAATCTGATAAAGCTCTTTACAGGGCTAAAAAAGCTGGAAAAAATCGTGTATCAATATAAATATTAATAATCCTACAAATTCTGGAGGTAAGTCATTGAAAATAGCTGTCGTTAGTTTAGGTTGTCCAAAGAATCTTGTTGATACAGAGATGGTTCTCGGAAAAATGAGGGCAGGTGATGTTGAGATCGTTTCAGACTTTGAAGATGCTGACATGATAATGATAAATACATGCGGATTTATAGATGCTGCGAAAGAGGAATCAATTGAAACTATTTTGAGAGCTGCAGAATATAAAGAAAAAGGAAAAAAACTGATTGTTACAGGCTGTCTTGTTGAAAGATACAAAGAACAGCTAAAAAAAGAGATACCTGAGGTAGATCTTTTTATAGATCTGAAGGAAGAGTTTTCTATCCCTGAAAAATTAGGTATAAAAACCCCTGAGAATTTTGATCTTTACAAAAATAGATTTATCTCAACCCCTTCCCATACAGCATACCTTAAAATCTCTGAAGGATGTGATCACACATGCTCATTCTGTGCAATTCCACAGATAAGAGGTAAACACAAAAGCAGAAGTATCCAGAGCATAATAGATGAGGCAAAAGCTCTCGCTGAAAAAGGGGTAAAAGAGCTGAACATAGTTTCACAGGACACTGGATTTTATGGGATAGATCTTTATGGAGAGCCGAAACTGTGGCAACTGCTTGAAGCCCTTGAAAAGATAGAAGGGATAAAATGGATAAGGCTTTACTACCTGTATCCAACAACCGTAAATGAGGATTTTTTTAAAAGAATGGCAGATTCAAATAAAATTGTTAATTATTTTGAGATGCCTGTACAGCATTCAGAGGACAAAATTCTTAAAGATATGATGAGAGGATACAGAAAAAGCAGAATTTATAAAATCCTTGAATGGAAGGATAAATACATACCTGATGCAGCTGTAAGATCATCGGTTATTGTTGGTTTTCCAACAGAGACAGAAAAGGATTTTAAAAATCTTGTTGATTTTATATCTGAGGCCAGATTGGACTGGTTAGGTGTTTTCTCATACTCACATGAGGAAGGAACTCCTGCTTTTGAAAGATACGAAGACATCATTCCGGATGAAGAAAAAATGAGAAGAAAAAATGAGATAAACAAAATTCAGGAAGAAATAACAGAACAGAAAAACAGACAGATGATAGGGAAAGAGTTTGAGGTGCTGATAGATGGCTTTTCTGAAGAATGGGAAACCCTTCCTGTAGGAAGAACCTACAGATCTGCATTTGAGATTGACGGTATAACATATATTGAAACAGAAGAGCCTTTAACTGTTGGAAGTTTTGCAAAGGTAAAAATAAAAGATACTATTGATACAGTTGATACAGTAGGAAAACTGCTGTAAAATCTCAAGATTCATTACTGGCAGAATTTTTGCATATTAAAACCAATAAGGAGGTATTGTTGAGGAAGATAAAAGATCTAAGACCTTTAAAATTTGAAAACAATAAACTTTACGTTATAAACCAGCTTAAACTTCCTCAAACTTTTGAGTGGGTTGAGCTGTCTGACTACACAGATGTTGCTGATGCTATAAAAAGAATGGTTATCAGAGGGGCTCCTCTGATAGGGATAATCGGTGCTTATGGTTTTGCAATAGGCGTAAGACAGATTGTTGAGCGGAAAGAACCTTTAGAGAAATCAAAAGAAATATTAAAAACACTTAAAGAAACAAGACCGACAGCTGTAAATCTGTTCTGGGCCCTTGAAAGGATGTGGAATAGGTTTGAAAGATTAATTCAGGAAGGGAAGGATCCCAATGAAATAGTTGATCTTCTTTTTAAAGAAGCAGGAAGAATAGAGATTGAGGATTACCATGCAAACAAATCAATAGGAGGATACGGTCAGGTTTTACTTCCTGAAAATGCAAATGTGCTGACCCATTGTAACACAGGAGCACTTGCTACATCAGGATGGGGAACAGCACTTGGGGTAATAAGAAGTGCATATCAGGATGGGAAGAATATAACTGTGTATGTTGATGAAACAAGGCCTTACCTTCAGGGGTCAAGACTTACAGCATGGGAGCTTGTATATGAAGGGATACCTCATTTTCTTATAACGGATAATCAGGCAGGTTTTTTGATGAAAAAAGGTCTGATTGATGCTGTCATAGTGGGGGCAGATAGAATAACGGCCAACGGTGATGTTGCTAATAAGATAGGGACTTACACACTTTCAGTTTTAGCAAAAGAACACGGCATACCGTTTTATGTTGCAGCACCAACCTCAACATTTGATCTTGAGACTGAATCGGGGGAAAAGATTCCCATTGAAGAAAGATCGCAGGATGAGGTAAAAAAATGTGGAGACTGCATTGTAGCCCCTGAAGAGACAAAGGCTTTAAACTACTCTTTTGACATAACCCCTGCATCTAACATAACGGCAATAATTACCGAAAAAGGAATAATATCACACATAGACACAGACCATATAATGAAATTTTTAAAGTATAGAGGTGTTTAGTATGAAAGTTGTTGCGATAGGTGGAGGAACAGGCCTTTCCTCACTTCTTAGGGGAGTAAAACATCTTGTTCCGGAAAAGATATCAGATCTTTCTGCTATAGTGACAGTCGCAGACAACGGGGGAAGTTCTGGAAGATTGAGAGAAGAGATGCAGATACCTGCCCCCGGGGATATAAGAAACTGTATAGTCGCACTTGCTGAGGATGAGGACATACTTGCAAAGGTTTTCCAGTACAGATTTAAAGAAGGGGAAGGGCTGAAAGGCCATTCTTTTGGTAATCTTTTCCTTTCAGTTTTAACAAAGATAACAGGAGATTTCCTTGATGCTGTTGAGATAACCTCAGACATCCTGAAAATAAAGGGAAGGATAATACCATCTACAGACCAGCTTGTTGATATTGTAGCCCAGTTTACTGATGGAGCTGTTATAAAAGGTGAAACACAGATAACAGAATACGGGAAAAAGCTTAAAGGCAAGATAAAAAAGATATGGATGGAGCCTGAGAATGTCAGTGCACCTGAAGAAGCTATTGACAAAATAAAAAATGCTGATGTGATAATTTTGGGGCCGGGAAGTCTTTTCACCAGCATAATACCAAACCTTCTTGTGAAAGACATAAAAAATGCTATTTTAGAAAGCAAAGCCTATGTCGTATATATATGCAATGTGATGACCCAGTACGGAGAGACAGATCAGTTTACAGCTTCTGATCATATAAGAGCCCTCCACAGAATACTTAAAAAACCTTTTATTGATGCGGCTGTAGTAAATACTACAGTTCCTCCAGATGAGCTGATCAGAAAGTATATGAAGGAAAATGCAGAACCTGTAACGGCAGATATAGGAAATATATCAAGACTGGGAATTACAGTTTATGCTGAGGATCTTCTTGATACAGGAAGTTATGTTAGACACAACCCTGAGAAACTTGCTTCAACACTTGTTAAAATATTTGGAAAACTAAAAGGAAAGAATGCTGCTTAATGGAAAGGTACCTGACAGAGTTTGATACTCAAAAACTACCAGTTATTACAACAGATACAGTTATAGCAGGAGCAGGAATAGCAGGTTTAAGCACCGCTGTTCAGCTTATAAACTTTGGAATCAAACCTCTTGTTATTTCCAAAAAAACCCCTACAATATCAAACTCTTTTCTGGCACAGGGGGGAATAGCTGCTGCTATTGGGAAAGAAGATGATCCACAGCTTCATTACAGGGACACAATAAAAGCTGGAAGGGGTCTGTGTATCGGAAAAAATGTCAGAGTTCTGGTTGAGGAAGGTCTTGAGAGGGTTGTTGATCTTATAAATTACAAAGTTCCTTTTGATAGGGATAGTGAAGGAAATATTCTTTTAACCAAAGAGGGAGGACATTCAAGAAGAAGAGTTCTCCATGTAAAAGACAAAACAGGCTCTGCTATAGGAACAGTTTTTTATAACCTTGTTAAAGACAGAATTGATTTTTTACTGAACTATTACCTTGAAGAGATATTGACAGTTGACAACCGTTATGTTGGAGTGATAGTAAGCAATGGATCAGAAAAGCTACTGATAAGAAGTAAGTCTCTGATTATAGCCACAGGGGGATACAGCCCTATATATCTGAGGAATACATCAGCATACAAGATATCGGGAGATACCATAGGAGTAGCCTACAGGGCAGGATGTGTTCTTAAGGATCTTGAGTTTGTCCAGTTTCACCCAACAGCACTTTTTATTGAGAACCAGCCTGCTTACCTTATAACAGAAGCTATAAGAGGTGAAGGAGCTATCCTTGTTGATCAAAATGGAGAGAGGTTTATTGATGAGATGAAGCCGAGAGATGAGGTTGCAAGAGCTATATTTAAGAAATATTCACAGGGTGAAAAGGTTTTTCTTGATCTTAGACCGTTAAAGGAAAAAGGGATATCAATAAAGGAAAGATTTCCTACAGTTTATAACCTGATAAAAAGTTTTGGATTTTCAGAGAATGATCTTATTCCGGTAAGTCCAGCAGCCCATTACTCAATAGGTGGAATTGAAGCAACAGCAAACGGAAAAACATCTGTAGAAGGAATTTTTGCTGTTGGGGAAAGTTCATGCACAGGTATTCACGGAGCAAACAGACTTGCAAGCAACTCACTTCTTGAGTGTATAACATTCGGTTATAAAACAGCTTATTCTGTATACATATACAACATATATTCAAAAATATACGATGTGGATATCAGTTCAAAAGGCACAGGAAAACAAATAATAAGCAAGGAAAAAAGGAGAGACTATCTTATAAAATTAAAAAAACTGATGTGGAAGTATGTTGGGCTTGAAAGGAACGAGAGAGGTCTTGAGAAAGCCCTATCAGAGATAGAAAAAATGGAGGAGGAACTCCTTTGTTATAAAAATGCCAGATACCTTGTTGATCTCATATATCTTTCAAAGGGTATAATATTATCAGCAGAAACAAGAAAGGAAAGCAGAGGAACCCATTACAGGGCAGATTTTTCTGAAGAAAAAAAAGATTACAAAAAGCACACAAAGATTTATAATGATTTTAAAATAAAACTGGAGGTAAATTAGTCATTCAGGAATTAAGAGTTAACAAACAGATCAGGGCAAAAGAGGTCAGGCTTATTGATGAAAATGGTCAGAACTTAGGGATCTTACCTATTGAGGAAGCTCTAAGGATTGCAGAGGAGAAAAACCTTGACCTTGTTGAGGTGTCCCCTAACGCAAATCCTCCTGTATGCAAGATAATGGACTACGGTAAGTA
>JALTAS010000256.1 GCA_027058925.1 Persephonella sp. | reverse complement strand
ACTTAATATTAGGTAGGATTATGGTTATTATAATTATCGCAATGATTATTATTTTTGCAACAATTTTTGGTGTTCAGTATAAACTGGCATCTATGGAAGGAAAGCCTGAAATAGGAAAAATAGTTGAAAGCACAGTTGTATGGAGTATAATATCTTATATTGTTATTGGAATTATAGTTTTTGGCATATCATTTATAACTTCTTTCTTTAGCTGATCAAACCTTTATATGAATCTGGTTTCTGTACATCTCAATAATCTCTTTTTCTGTTGTTGCATCTTCAGGCTTTTTATCAAACCTGTACCTTCCCGTAAACCTTGGAAATCTCAAGCCCAGTCCCCTGTTTAGCTTTAATTTGTCCCACCCGCATGTATGAACTGGAGATAAAGTAAGTTCAGCTCCTGTTATCTCAAGAACAAGGTATGGTTCGTACCATATATCTGCTGTGATAATTGAGTTTACCCTTGGGTGCTTGTGATCAATCTGGTGTTTAGATAGAATTTCCTCAAGCTTTTTAAAGTCATCTTCAGCAAAACCAGTTCCCACTTTACACACCGTTTTAAACTGGTCAGAATCTGGATCATAGCAGGCCATAAGAAGCGAACCAAACTTTCCCACTCTTTGTCCTTTACCATAAAAAGCACCGACAACAACAAGATCAAGTGTGTCAGCAAGATGAGATTTATAATCCCTTTTGTACTTTATCCATAAAAAGCCCCTTTTACCTGCCTGATATATTGAGTCCTTTTTGAGAGATTTACACACAAGACCCTCGCACCCATTTTCTATAGCCTCAAGGAAGAAACCCTCAAGATCTTCAACATTATCAACTATCTTTCTTGTTGCAAGGTTTATCCTGTCTGTTGTTTTTATGACCCTTTCAAGTATCTGCCTTCTCTCAGGATAAGGCTTCATTGTCAGATCTTCACCATTCAGATACATTATGTCAAAAAGAAAACCTGCTACCGGGTACATCATGATATGAAACCTTGTGACATACTTTACCCTTCTGTTCATCAAGTCCTGAAAAGGTCTGATCGCTCCAGAAGAAGGATCTATAACAACAGCCTCAAGCTCAAGTATGTACTCCTCAGGGGTTGCCTCTTTGAGAAAATCTATTAGATCAGGAAACTGATGTGTTATATTCTCAAGCCTTCTTGAAAAAAGATAAAATGTATCCCTTTTCCTGTGAACCTGTATCCTCTCACCGTCGTATTTGTATTCTGCCCCAGCCTTTCCACCAAGCTTTTGCAGTATGAAGGAGGGAATAGCCATCCTTTCAGCAAGCATTGGTCTTATAGGTCTTCCGATCTGTATTTTTATATTTTTCACACCTTCAATGCCTTCATCCACAAGAACAGAAGAAACATAACCAAGGTCTGATGTGATGTTGTAAGCTCTTTCTATTATCTCTCTGTTTTCTTTTTTTCCTGTAAAAGCAATAGCAAGGGCATCCATAATAGTGTTATCACCTATACCAAGCCTGAGTCTTTCTGTAATAGTTCTAAGTAGAAATTTAACCTCAAGGGGCGATGCTTTTTTCAAGAGTGAAACAAACAGATCCATCTTTTTCTTTGTGGAGCCGTACCCTGTGGTTTCGGCTATATTTTTCAGGGTATCATAAACCTCTTCAACAGTGAGTTTCTGGGAAGGTTTTATCCCTTTTTCTTCATACAAAACTTTTCCCGCATCTCCCAGATCTCCTGTTTCTATCAGCTTTTTCTGGATCTCATGCTCAGGAATATCCAAAACAGAAGAAAGAGCTTTCAGTGCAGATTTCTCGCTAAAATTGTAATCAAGCCCGGTATATTCGGGAGCTATTCTACCTGTTGACAGATGCACAACTTTATCTATCAATTCTTTAGGGGTCTTTTTAAAAAGCTCAACAAGAGCTTCTGTCATCTGAATTCTGCTTGTTGTTTTTTCAAGGAAGTCGTAAAACTCTGCAAGTATTTGATAATCCATAATCCTCTCCACGGTTTACTCATATTTAACTTAAGTATTATGTATATAATCTTCAACTTCATGATTATAATTAATTAAAAAGGAGGTAAAAATGGAAAGATATGATGTGATCGTAATAGGTGGAGGACCTGCAGGTCTGACATGCGGTATAACACTCGCCTCCTCAAAAGGAAAGTTTGATTTTGCAGAAAACAGAAGATATTTGATAATATACGATGATTACTCGGATCTTGATAAAGCCCTTTTAAACAATGTTCCCGGAATAAAAAAAGGGACAAAGGGAAAAGATCTTCTAAATCAAATCAGAAAACAGGCTGAAGAGTTTGAAAACTTAAAGCTAAAAAAAGGAAAGGTGATAAAAGCTGAAGGAGAAAAAGGAAATTTTGTAGTTTCCCTTGAAAATAGAGAATTATACAGCTCTGATTACCTTGTTATAGCAACAGGTTTTCACAGCTTTGATATAGAAGGTCTAAATGTTGAGGTGATTCCCCATAAAAAATCCCCAAGACCAAGAAAGATTATGATAAAAAATGAAAACGGCAAAGTAAGAGAAGGACTATTTGTGGCTGGTCTTGTTGCAGGTGTCCCAACAATGTTTGCCTGTGCATCAGGATCAGGAGCAGAGGTTGCATGCGACATACTTTCAGAATGGGCAGGGAAAACAGTTGTTGTACATGATGTTCCAGATACTGATTAAGAGTGTTCTTATTCTTATTCTTTTTTCTTCATGTGGAGGAAAACTGAGGATAAACGGAAAGGTTCAGTTTGACAAAAATTTCAAACTTGAGATTAGAAAGTAGGGGCTAAAAAGCCCCTTTTATTCTGTCTGGTTTAACAAAAATGTTGTTATAGTTCTAACAGGAAATCCTGTTGCTCCTTTTGGGTGGTAGTACCAGCCCTTTGCGTTGTGTGATGGGCCTGCAATATCTATATGAACCCAGGATAGTTTTTTATCAACAAATTTTTCAAGGAATAAACCTGCGGTTATAGCTCCTCCATATCTTGTTGTTCCTATGTTGTAAACATCAGCAGATGGTGCTTTTATATGTTCTCTAAGCATATCATTAAATGGAAGTTGCCACATCCATTCACCAGTTTTTTGTGTAATATTTATGATCTGATCAATAAGCTTCTGATTGTTGCCCATTACTCCTGCTGTGTACTCACCTAAAGCAACTATACAGGCGCCTGTAAGGGTTGCTATGTCTATTATTGCATCAGGCTTAAGTTCTGAAGCATAACAGAGTGCATCCGCCAGTGTAAGTCTTCCTTCTGCATCTGTATTTCCTATTTCTATGCTGATACCATTTTTTGCCTTTATAATATCATCAGGTCTGTAAGACTTCCCATCAGGCATATTTTCAGCTGCAGCAATTATGCCGTGAACTGTGACATCAGGTTTAAGCTCTCCGATAGCTTTAAAAACACCTAAAACAGCACATGCCCCTGCCTTGTCTGACTTCATCCATCTCATATAATCCCCAGGTTTTATGTTGAGACCTCCGCTGTCAAAGGTAAGTCCCTTTCCTATAAGAGCTATCTCCTTCTTCGCCTTTTTTGGTCTATATGTTAAATGAATAAACCTTGGTGGGTTTGCACTGCCTTTAGCAACGGATAAATAGGCATTCATACCCATCTTTTCTATCTCATCTTCGTCATATATCTTGACCTCAAAACCGTATTCTCTGGCAAGGTCTTCAGCTATCTCAGCAAGTTTTTGGGGTGTAATCACATTTCCTGGCTCATTAACAATATTCCTTGTAAAGTTCTGAGCCTCAGCAAGTACCCTTCCAAGATTTGATTTTTCTTCAGATGGAGCTTTATATTTCCTGCTTACTCTGATCTGGACTTCCTTTATCTGAAAACCATCTTTTTTTGATAAATATTTATCAAACCTGTAATCTCCCAGTATAATACCCTCCGTTAAAGCCTGTGATACTTCTGGTTGCTCTTCTTTTACACTGAGAGCTTCCCCATCAACAAGAAATTTATCAATCTTCATCTCTCTCATTCTTCTGACAGAGACAGCACCTAATCTTCTCGCCTTATCCAGATCAAAATCTTTTTTGTTTCCTGCCCCTATCAGAACAACAAAATCTGCCTTTCCTCTACCTAATGTTGGAACCATTAAAATTTTTCCAAAACTACCATCAAACTTTAGATCTTTTTTCAGTTTTGATATGGAACCTTCTAAGATCCTATCAATTTCCTGAACTTCTGTGGAAAGCTTTTTTTGTTCTTTAAAAATAAAGGATATAACGGCCTTTGTCCTGGCATTTTTCAGGTGACCGCTTGTTATTCTTATATCCATATCTTTTTACTCCTTTTTCAAATATAATAATTTTAAAAATTATTTTAACAAAAGAGAGATGCTTTTGGGAGGGACTTTATGAGAGTTTTTATCGGGGATGTTTTCAAGGTTTTACCTGAAATATACAGCACAGAATACCTCGTTCAGAAAGTATATTCTCCTGAAAGGGTAGGAGAAAAAACAAACAGATTTGTCCATAGGTATGTAAAAAGTCTCGGAATTAAACAAAAACCTATCGTTTTGGATCTTGACAGACTTCCAGAGAAAAAGCTGAAAAATGAGGATTACAGCCCTCTAAAATGGGGAGAAAAGGTAGTAAAAAAGTTTTCAAAAAAAATAGGAAAGGAAAATATAGGTTTTTTTTCCATCTCTTACAACATATCGTACCACAATGACTTTCTTCCAAACCTTGCTTCCAGAATAGTTGAAAAAACGGATCTTAAGCTTGACACCTATCCTGAGGAACTTCCATTTTACGGCTGTGCTTCAGGTTTATATTCTTTGAAAAACGCTGCAGATTACTGTAAAAAAAATGATAAAGCTGCTGTTGTTTTTATATTTGATCAATGTTCGAATATCGGACATTTTACATTTGATAGCAGTGATCCGGATTTTAAAAAAACATTAAAAACAAACTTTCTTTTTTCAGATGGGGGAATAGGACTGCTAATTATACCTGAATCTAAGAAAGATAAATTCGGCTCAGTCATTGAGATTCTTGACATAAAACTTGATTACACACCGGGGGATGAAATAAAGATACAGAATGGAAAATTTATTTTAGGAAACAGACTGAAGGAGATCATACCTCCTATAGTTTCAAATAAGGCAATAAAACCTTTGCTAAAGAAGCATGATCTTGATGTAAGAGATGTTGATGAATGGGCTATTCATCAGGGAGGATATGCGATATTAGAAAGATTTAAGGAAAAAGAGATTTTAGGTCTTTCTGACCAGCAGATAAAAAAGGCTGAAGAACTTTTTGAGATGTATGGTAATCTCAGCTCACCAAGCTCTTTTTTTATTCTTGACAGCTTTTTCCACGAAAAAAAAGAAAAAAAAGGAAAACTTGGAATGATAATAGGTTTTGGTGCAGGCTATTATATAGGTTCGGCTCTTTATAGATGGATATGAACATATATGACAATTCTCATTTAATAATCTCAATTTTAACAATATTATTATTTTAGAAAGCAAAAATAACAGGAGGTACATAAAATGCCAAAAATCAACAACTATGTTGATATTTCAACTGTAGAGAAAGAAGCAAAAAAAGATTACATTGACAGACATTCACCGTTTGTTCATGTGGAAGGTACTGCAGTTAAAGGACAAAAACTCAAAGTTAAAGTAAAAGTTGGTGAGGAATACTGCCATCCTGACGATTTTGACCATTACATAGCATGGGTTCAGCTCTGGGAGGGAGACACATTCTTAGGTCAGGCTACTTTTGTTCCGGGAGTTCAGGGCAACCAGTGTTCACAAACAGAGGTTGATTTTTATATCGTTCCAACAAAAAATAAACTCAAACTCCAGGCAATGAGCTACTGCACAAAACATGGTCTCTGGCAAGGACCTGAAGTTGAAGTAGAAGTTCAGGAAGCCCAGGCACCTGCAGGTGCATAACATAAAGCCCCTGTAAGGGGCTTTTTTATTTTTATGTTAGAATAATAACAAAACATACCGGCGGTGGGCAAAATGCACAAAGATAAAGACCTTATGAAAAATCCCTTTATGACTAATATGAAATTTCTTCAGGAAGCTCAGGAAGAAACAGAATTTCAGAGAATCCTTAAGATCCTGACAGTTCCCTCAAAAAGCGGAATTTACATATCAAGGTATGATCTGAAAAAAATGGGCAGTCTTCTTGGGGTAGACATACCAATAAAAGAAAGAAAAGAGATGCTTAAGGATCTTTTTATTTATGCAAAACAGATGAACCAGATAAAACAGTTTCTTGACATAATTATTGATTTTATTAATTACAGAATATCCCAGTATCAGGAGATAACAGAAAATTACCCGAAGTCTGAAAAAATGACATCTAACTGGATTGAAAAGGCGACATCCTTAATTGATTTTATTGAAAATAGGAAAAAAGAGGTTGATATTTACA
>JALTAS010000255.1:1221-1599 GCA_027058925.1 Persephonella sp. | reverse complement strand
GACTACAGCAAGGTTTGGCTTCACTTCCAACTACAAAATAAGCATTAAAAGCTGTAATTGGATTTTCTGTAATAAAATCATAGGTAATGGCTGAAACCTCTTTGTCTTCGTATTTTTGATGGAGCAAAAAGCCACAATGTTCACAGCAGGCTTCCAGTGTTTTTTTTCCTTCTATTACTATTTTATAAGGATGTGCTCTTATTATAGCCTTTTCACATATTGGACATGTATCAACTGTTTTTGTTTCTTTATTTTCTTTGGTATTTAAAAGAATTGAACCATGTTTTTTTATAATCTCTCCTTTTTTCTCAAGATACTTTATATCTCTGTAAATAGTCATTTCTGAAACTTTAAAAAAATTAGCCAGTTCTTTTACGG
>JALTAS010000255.1:0-1211 GCA_027058925.1 Persephonella sp. | reverse complement strand
ATTTTTTTCTTTAAGTATATCAATTATTTTTTTCTTTCTATCCATCATAAAACTCCTTTTGTAGATGGAGTATCATTTTTTCTTCTTGGGTCTATTTCAACTGCATTTCTAAGGGCTAATGCAAAAGCCTTCATCATAACTTCAGCTATGTGGTGTAAATTTTTTCCACTTAAGGCTTTTAAATGCATGGTAATGCCAGATGATAAGGTAAAGCCCTTAAAAAATTCTTCCATAAGCTCAAAATCAAACTCTGTAATTTTTCCTCTTATTCCTAAATCATCATAAAATAAAAGAGGTCTTCCTGACAGGTCTATGGAACACATTGCAAGAGCTTCATCCATAGGTACAATAGAATAGCCAAATCTTCTTATTCCTTTCTTATCTCCTAATGCTTTTTTTATAGCTTCTCCTAAAACAATACCTGTATCTTCTACAGTATGATGATGACTGACATGCACATCACCACTTGCGAGTATATTCAGGTCTATAAGTGAATGTTTTGAAAAGCTTTCAAGCATATGATTAAAAAAACCTATTGGAGTGTCCACATTATATTTGCCTATACCATCAAGATTAACTTCAAGTTCTATTTGTGTTTCCTTTGTTTCCCTCTTTACCAAAGCTTTCCTCACGCTGATTTTCCTCCTCTTCGTCAATCTTTTTTAAGTACTCCCTGTCCTTTCCTCTCAAATCCTCTCCTGCCATATGAATAGGCTCACATATTTCAAGTATTCTGGAAAGTATTGGTTTTCCCATTCTCTCTTCCAGGGAATTATCAAGTTTATCTTTTATCTGAAAGTCTGGGTCTGCTTCAAGTTCTAAATTTGTAGTTATTATTATAGGTCGTAACTCATTGTATCTCTGGATAATTATGTAATGGAGTATATCCCGTGCCCATTCTGACAATCTTTCTGACCCTAAGTCATCTAATACTAAAATAGGTGCTTCTAACACTTCTTCAAGCAATTCTCTTGTTGAAGCTGAACCATCAAAAGTTGATTTTAAGTCAAATAAAAGGGTTTTTGTATCTCTAAAAAGCCCTACTATCCCTCTTTTTAAGAAAAATTCCTTAAGTATAGCTACTGCAAGATGTGTTTTACCTATACCTGGAGGACCAATAAAAATTAATCCTTTTCCTTCTTTATAGTATGGCGAATTTATGTAATTTTTCACTTTTTTTAAAACTATATCCTGTCCATATTCTTCAGAAG
>JALTAS010000254.1 GCA_027058925.1 Persephonella sp. | reverse complement strand
TGAATATAAGGGCTGATCTTCCAGATGGTAAAAAACTCTCTGTTAGAGATTTCTCATTTTTGAATGATTTTAATACTTTTTTTTCATACAGACCATTTTTTGTGGATTATGATGGGATTTCTGCAAAGATAGAAAAATTCAGAGGTAGAATAGCTCCTGAAGAGCTGATATTTGAAAAAATACTGACTTATCTGAACGGAAATCCTTTAGAAATCAGGGGAAGTCTGAGCTATTCAGGAGATTTTACGTTTTCAGGTCATTTTTCAGGAAGAAAATTTTATTATATGGATCTTGGCCTTAAAGATTTTGATATCAGCTTTGATCTGAACAGCTTTAACAGAATGTTATCAGGAAGTATTATATACAACATCAAAGATGCATTTTACAGAAAAATATTAACTGAAGATCTGAAAGGAAGGATACATTTCAAAGGTGTAGAGAAATTAAAAGGTTATTCTGAGTTAGATATATCAAGATTTGTTTTTGGAAAATCAATCACTGAAAAGATAAAGTCCCATGGAAACTTTATTTTTGAAAAAAAGGATAGAAAATTAGACCTTGAAGGTTATCTTAATGCTGTCTATTCAAAGATAGGAAGAATAAAACTGAGAAATGTAAGCTCTAAGTTCAGACTTAAATATGCCGAAGGTGTATTTTTAGATGGGAAGGCCACTTCTGGAAAGATATCAGCTAAATACACATACAGAAATAAGAAACTATCAATAGAAACCTCAGATTTCAGCATTCAGGATCTTTTAAAAACAGCCTCTCTTTTTGATGAAAAAACAAAGTATATTAACGGCTATGGAAAAGGGAGAGTAGAGATACACAGAGGAAAAACGGCTCTGAATTTTTCCTTTAAGGATCTTGATATATATGGTGTAAAGTTTGATACTGGAAGCGTAAGATCGGAAATTGATAACAGATCTTTATCAGGAAACTATATTTTCAATCTGAGGAATGCTAACGGTTTTTGTTTTGTAAGTGGAGGTTTTAAAAAGAATTATGTTGAAGGTGATCTTTCTTTTGATAATCTTGATCTTAGAGGTTTTATTTATGGAAGGAAATTTAAATTTGGTGGTCTAATTGATGGAACCGGAAAATACAGTGGTTTTCTTCCTGATTTGAGTATATGGATAAAAGGAAGATCTGAGGATTTTTACTACAGAACCATAAAAGTAAAGGATTACAGCTATAGCTTCAGCTATCTTGGAGAAAATAAAAAAATCCTTCTGTATTTTAATGATCCCAAAAGAAAACTATCTGGGGATCTTGATATATCTATAAAACCTTTTTCTTTATTTTTGAACCTCAAAGGGAAAAACAAAGATATCTCTTTTACAAAAGAGTATCTAAAAAACATTATTCCTGCTGTATTCAACTACATCACGCCTGAGAAGGCAACAGGTAACCTCAATATTTTTATTAAAAAGAAAAAATGGAAGGTTAACCTTGATATTGTTAAGGCTTCTGTATTTTTGGATTTTGCAGGAGATACCGTTGATTTATTTATGAAAGCCTCAATATCAAACATAAAAAAATTAATGAGTATCAGTTTTTATAAAAAAAACCTGAGGTTTAAAAAGAACTACATAATAAAAACCATAAAGGGTGCTGTATCTTTAAAAAATAACAAGATAGATATAGTTATAAAAGGAGATGGTCTTAATCTGCTTGATAAGATGCGTTTTTCAGGCAGAACCGTTTATTATCTTGATAAAAAAAATGTAAATGGAAATTTTATCCTGATAACAAAAAAAGGAGATATCAGAAACAGCATTAAAACAACATTTTCAGGAAAAATAAAAAAAATTAAAGGAAAACTTTCAGAAAAAGGAATACTTAAGGACAGGCAGATTGTAAAAACAGACATCAGATACTCCCTTTCTATCCTTGAAAAAAAAGTAAAAGCTTCTTTAAATGCTGACAGATTTAGTATTCTTCTTCCTCAAAAATTCCAGCTTAAGTTTTACGGAATAGAGGGGAGCATAGACATCCCATATAAAAATCCTTTAATGTCAGAAGGGGATCTGAAAGTTTCTAAGTTTACAGCATCAAAGAACTTTATTTACTTTTTTGATTCATCACCTGTTGAGCTATATCTGAAAAAAGGCGTTCTTAAAGGAAGTCCTGTAAACTTTACAGGTATTATCAGAGGAAAAGTTAACAAATTTCTGTACAACATCAGAGAAAACAGGCTTATCCTTTCATCAGATGGAATTATAGACAGAAACCTGCTTTCTGTTGTTATTAAATACATTAACACTTCTGGGGATTTAATGTATTCTCTTGATTATGATGGGAAGTTAAAAGATTTTGGAAAAAGCCTCAGGTTAAAAATATATTCAGAAGATCTCAATATCAGGACTATCTACACAATAGGAATTATCCAGTTAAAAAGGTTTACACTTAATGTTGAAAAGGGTAATCTTGGTTTACAGCTATCCGGAAGATCACCAGATGTTGTTTTAGGTGAAAGTGTTGTTAAAATTTCAGGTAAAGGAAACCTACAGAAAAAGTTTATATCTCTTGTAGGTTTTACAAGGTTCTTTCCTGTTAAATATATGAATATCTTTCAGGGAAATCTTAACTCATCTATAAGATTAAAGACTTCAGAAAAAAAGGGAGAAACAAAGACTTATATATCTGGGAAAATATCTCTTTCAGGTAAAGTGAAGCTTGAGAAAGATATAAATCAGCTTTTATTACTTAGAAAAAACAGGATTAAAAAGGATTACAGAAATAAAAATTTCAGAAATGTAAATCTGGATCTTTATGCTGAAAGCTATATTCCAATTTATCTTTATGGAAAATGGGGAAAGGCTTATGCTGAGTTTAACCTAAAGTTAAAAGGAACAGCAGAAAAACCTGTTGTTGATGGGGATATAAGCATAATCTACGGGGAGATCTATTTTTTAAAAAACAGATACAATATAGATTTTGCAAACATAAAAATAATACAGAATGAGCCGTACATATCTGCAAGAATATCAACATCAATAGCGGATACATTCATATTTATTGATCTTGCAGGATCTCTGTATAATCCAAGGATTAATTTTTCATCAAGCCCTCCAAAATCAAAAGATGAGATACTCTCAATTCTGCTTCTAAGGGATACACCTTCAGCCCTTGAAAATATGCCTGTTTTTAAAACTGTAGGTAAGCTTCTTTATGCATTTTTACCTTTCAAACCCTCTGAAGAAAGAGGGCTTTTTAACACAGGATTTGAGATAAACATCCTTCCCCAGTACTCCCCAACTGCAGGAATATCTGCTTCTGTTTATGCAAAAAAAAGTCTAACAAGAAGAATTTTTGTTGCCCTGTCAAAACCTCTTGGACAGTTAGAGGAGGAAAGGATAGGAGGATGGTACGGAATTGGCTTAAAGATAAAAGAGAGGACATCTTTTCAGTATAAATTTTTTGAGACAGGAAATCAGGAATTTGATATAGTTTTTAATCTTCCTTTTGATTTCTGATTAAAATCTTCTGCAAGATCCATAAAGTTTTTAAGCAGTTTCTTTCCATATTCTGTCAGTATTGATTCGGGGTGAAACTGGACTCCCCACAAAGGAAGCTTTTTGTGCTGAACTGCCATTATCTCATCATCATCTTTTGTCCATGCTGTTATTTCAAGGTCTTCAGGAAGAGTTTTTTTATCAATAACTAATGAGTGGTATCTTACAGCTTTAAATGGAGATGGAATATCTTTGAAAAGCCCTTCTCCTGTGTGGTAAATATCAGATGTTTTGCCGTGCATGAGGCATTTTGCTTTTATTATTTTTCCTCCAAAAGCAGCACCTATTGATTGATGCCCAAGGCATACTCCCAGTATTGGAAAAACTCCTGAATAATGTTTTATTACCTGAACAGATACTCCAGCCTCATTTGGAGTGCAGGGTCCGGGAGATATAATCAGAGCATCAATATCGTAATCCTTGATCTGATCAACAGTTATCTGATCATTTCTTTTTACGATAACATCCGCTCCAAGTTCGTAAAGGTACTGAACGATATTGTATGTAAATGAGTCATAATTATCTATCATCAGTATTTTCATTTTTTTCCCCTTTTTGTTGTTCACATCTGAGTAATATATTGTATTACACAACCATTTCAAGAGGAAAATCTGTTAACAATCTGATCTATAGAAACAGGTTTTGAAAAATAATATCCCTGCCCATACTCAATTCCCAACTCAATAAGGATTTTATGTATCTCCTCATTTTCAACAAACTCAGCTATAGGTATCTTGTCTATATCTTTACAGAATCTGACAAGATGTTTTGTAAGCTTGTAATACTGCTGGTTGTAAGGTATTTTTTTGATTACTGATCCATCAACCTTTATGTATTTTGCATCAATCTCTGTCAGATAATAAAAATCAACATAACCTGCGCCAAAGTCATCAAGGACTATGTCGTAACCGAACTCTTTTAATCTGTTTATGTTTTTTTTTAGCGTGTTGTAATTATGTACATCTTCCGTTTCAAGAACTTCAAGTTTCAACCTTTTT
The DNA here is from genome assembly GCA_027058925.1 of Persephonella sp. Classification (GTDB taxonomy): domain Bacteria; phylum Aquificota; class Aquificia; order Aquificales; family Hydrogenothermaceae; genus Persephonella_A. The sequence goes on along the minus strand of JALTAS010000254.1, from coordinate 1,991 downwards.
ACAACATTATTTTCAACATCTGTAAGCATACCTATTATGTCATCATTCAGAAAATCTGAGGGTGACATATTCAGGCTGACGGTTATATTTGGAAATTTTTTCAGAATATCAAGATTGTACTGTATTATCAATTTTGTAAACTTAAAGTAAAGAAATGTTCCCTTAATCAAATCAATGTAGTTTATAGGAGAAAGATATCTGTCTTTATACTTTATTCTTGCAAGAGCTTCATAATAAAGAACTGATCTTTCTTTTATATTAACAACTGGCTGGTAAAAACAGACGACTTTGTTTGATTCTATAATATCTTTCAGCTCTGCCAGTGATAAATCCCTTGAAGAATCTTTCGTTTCTTTATATATCTCAATTCTGTCTCTGCCGTGTCTTTTAGCCTTGTACAGCGTTACATCGGCCTTTTTTATTGCATCAATCAGATTTCTTGCTTTGTGGGTGTCAAGGTTAAGCCCTATGGAAGCTGTCAGATTTATTCCCCTGTATCTGTACTCTCTGATTTTTTGCAGGAGTTTTTGTGCTACCTGCAGACTCCATTTGCCTTCAGGATCGTTCCTGTATTTTCTTAGAAGTATTAGAAACTCTTCACCTCCATACCTTATTATAATGTCTTCCTCTCTTAAGTTTTCTTTTAACAGGTTTGCTATTCCTTTCAGTATTTCATCACCAATCTGATGACCGTATGTATCATTTATGTTTTTAAAAAAGTCTATATCAAGCATTATTACCACATATCTGCTCAGATCAATCACATCTCTTATATCTTCAAGATAGTTTCTGTTATATATGCCTGTTAATGAATCAATGTAAGCCCTTTGTTTTAGAATCACATTTCTGTAAAAGTAGTAAACGGCAACCACCAAAATCGCAAGAATTATACTGCTTGACACTAAAATTCCTTTCTGAACAAGTGAGATCAAAGATTTAATCTCCTGAAGCGTCTCAAAAGAAAAATCTGCTATCAAGACTGACTTTATACTTCCGTTTTGCAGAATAGGAACATAATAGGTAATTCCTATTGTTGAGACCTCTTTATGTATCTCAAACTGGATCTCTTTTTTTGTAAACAATCTTTTTAGTATGCTCTTCTCCTCACTTAAAGGAGCAAAAAGAAGATTAACAGGATTTTCTTTTGTCTTTGTGTCAATAAGGTATCTGTATTTATTCTCTCTGTCCTTATAAATCAGAAATATATACTTTAATCTTTTTGATAAGAAGATGGAAAGATCTTCTTTCAGTTTTTTTCTGTAGTCCTGATCGTTTAAAACAGATAGGAGAAAATCTTTCTGAGTCATATTTTTTCTTACTGTTTTAGCAATTGTGTTTATAACATCTCTTGTTGAGATATCTATGATCTTTTTTTCAAGTTTATTTTCAAGAACAGGAATGAGGGTATACATATAAGCATAGATCAAAAATGAGACAGTAAGAATAGAAAAAAGATATATGAACTTTCTTTTTTTACTGTGAAGGTTCATTTCTTACCGACGATATATTTTTTACTTTCAATGTAATACTTATACTCTTTCGGTAAAACGATATCAAACCTTTGAAGATTTTCCCTGAAAAGTATCAGAATAGGTCTTCCATTTCTCCAGGAGAAGACACCTATACAAAGATTACAGTTTTTTATTGATATAAAATCAAGAGCTATTGTTGGTCTTAAAGCATTGAATTTTTTTGTTTTGTTTTTTATAAAAACAAAATCGGCTTTCAGCACATCATTTACCATCTTTATTGTTGTAAATCTGAGAAGCATGCTGATCTTTTTTTCACTTACCCCATCAAAATACACCTTTGGGTGTCTTTTCCCTGTTATATCTATAACGAGCCTCTCAAGAATTTTCATCTCATACCTGAGTGACCTGTCTATCTCCTGAGAAAACCCTTTAAATACATATAAGAAAACCGAAAAGATTATTAATACTTTTTTCAAAATACCTTCTCTACGCTCAATATTATTTTTCTGTCGTATATAC
>JALTAS010000253.1 GCA_027058925.1 Persephonella sp. | reverse complement strand
GCTCCACGGATCGCTTGAGATAAAACCTGTTGATCTTTTTTCTTTTCTGATTGAAGCAAATGGTATAGCCTATCAGGGGCATCATTATTATGATATAACAGGAGAACTTAGAATAAAACCGTTTAGAACACCTATAGCCGATTTATTTGTAGGACTGGGATACAAGTATGAAAAATTAAAAATAGATGATATAGATAACACCAGCGCAGACATAAAGATAAAACAGCCTTATGCACAGTTAGGACTGTTATTTTAAATCTTACAATGGGGAGAGGGTGATTATCTGTCTGAAAGGAGTTTTCCCCCCTTTCCCCAGTTATCTCTGCTGACTTCTTCTATAACTACATATGTGGCTGACGGTGGTTTTCCTGCAACATCTTCAAGTAATTTTGTTATTCCTTCTACAATTTTTCTTTTTTGCTCTTTCGAAAGTTCCCCTGCAACTTTTACATTAACGTATGGCATCTTATTCTTCCAGATTGTACTGTTTTAGTTTTCTATAAAGTGAAGAGAGATCTATTTCAAGAGCCTTAGCCACCTCTTTAAGGTTTCTTCCGTATTTTTCAAGGGCAAGTTTTATAACCTCTTTCTCAGCTTCTTCCCTCACCTTTTTTAGAGGCTTTATCTCTATTTTTTTGCTCCCAACAGGTGATCTTCCTTTAAATATGTATGGAGGAAGATCTTCAACAGTTATCTGATCTTCTGTTGCAAAGATGCAAAGCCTTTCCATAAGGTTTTTCAGCTCCCTTACATTTCCCGGCCAGTCATATTTCAGCAAGGCTTTTTTAACATCTTCAGACAGACTTAAAGGATCCATCTTGTTTTCTATACAGGATTTTTTCAGAAAATGCTCCGCAAGAAGTATTATATCTTCTCCCCTTTCCCGTAAAGGTGGAACATATATAGGAACAACAGCGAGTCTGAAAGCAAGATCCTGTCTGAACCTACCTTCTTCAACCTCCTTTTCAAGATCCTTATTTGTTGCAGATATTACTCTTATATCAACCCTTATTTTCTGATTACTTCCAAGCCTTGTAAACTCTTTTTCCTCAAGAACTCTCAGCAGTTTTGCCTGTGCAGAAAGGCTTAGATCTGTTACCTCATCTAAAAAAAGAGTTCCTCCGTCTGCTATCTCAAGTTTTCCCGGCTTTCTTGATATAGCTCCTGTAAATGCCCCTTTTTCATAACCGAAAAGTTCAGCCTCAACAAGATCATCAGGAAGCGCCGCACAGTTTATATCAACAAATGGTTTTTTAGCCCTTTCACTTAAAAAATGAATAGATTTAGCAACAAGCTCCTTTCCTGTTCCGTTTTCGCCAGATATCATCACCCATGCGTTTGTTTTTGCAACTTTCTGTATCTGTTTTTTTAGTTTTAAGATAGGCGGGCTGTTTCCTATTATCTCAATATCTTTAGTCTGTTTCTGCTTTAGGAATATATACTCAAGATCTTTTTTTATTTCTTTTACAGCTTTCTCGATTACAGCAAAAATAGATTCTGTTGATATCGGTTTTTCAAGAAAGTCATAAGCTCCTTCCTTTAAAGCTTTTACAGCAATAGGTATGTTTGCATGTCCAGATATCATTATGACCTTGGTTATCTGACTATTTTCTTTTATCACAGGTATCAGATCTGTACCCTCACCATCAGGAAGCCAGACATCTAAAAAAACTATATCAAAATCTTTTTCTTTTATCTTTTCCTTCGCTGATGATATATCAAATGCAACATCAACATTAAACCCTTCATCTTCAAGGATATCTTTCAGAAGATCTGTTATATTTTTTTCATCATCTACAATTAAAATTGAAAAGTTCTGATTTTCCATCAAACAACTACCCTTCTGACCCTCTTTGATATTCTGCACATTATCTCATAAGGTATAGTGTTGCACATCTTTGCAATATCATCAAAATATATTTCATTTTTGTTGTCTTTTCCAACTATTGTCACAGTGTCCATGGGTTTAACACCTTCTATATCTGTTAGATCAACCATCGTCATGTCCATTGTGATAGTCCCTACTATCTGAACTTTCCTGTCATTGATCAAAAAATAGCCCCTGTTGGAAAGCTCCCTTGAAAGGCCGTCAGCATACCCAAAAGCCACTACACCTATTTTCATATCCCTGTCTGCTTTAAACCTGCCCCCGTAAGAAATGGTCTGACCTTTTTTTATTTTTTTCACAGTTATAATTTTTGATTTTACAGACATAACGGTTTTAACAGGAATATTAAAACTGTCTGAAGGTTTTTCTCCGTATATTGATATACCTATTCTTACAGCATTACAGTAACTGCATTCATACATAAGACCTGCACTGTTTTGAAGATGAATATAATCAGGATCAACACCGTAAGATCTAAAAATTTTTACTATCTTTTCAAAATCTTTAATCTGTTTATTTGTAAGATCCGGATCTGTATCGGCAGATGGAAAGTGGGACATAACCCCTTCAATCTTCAATCCGCTTATTTTTTGAATTAGATCTTCCACCTCTTCTGGAAGAAAACCAAGCCTATGCATTCCTGTATCAATTTTGATATGTATCTTTGGGATATCATTTTCTCTTACAATCTTTAACTGTTCAAAGTCAGAAACTACAGGAACAAGCCTGTAATCTTTAAAACATTTCACCTCATCCTTTAGAATTCCCCCTAAAACAAGAATATCTTTGTTTATACCTTTTTCCCTTAACTCTTTTCCTTCTTCTGCTGTTGCTACGCATAGATATTTAACATAAGGTATATCCTGTAGTATTTCTGATACTTTTAATGCTCCATGTCCATAAGCATCAGCCTTCACAACGGCAAAAATATGCTTGTTTACATGGTTGTGTATTGTTTTGACATTTTTGATCAACCTTTCTCTACTGATCTCAGCCCAGCTTCTGAAACCTTTAAGGTATATCTTTTCCTCCGTAAGCATCATACTTATCTTTTCGTAATTTTATCAAAAAACCCTTTTTTTTTCTTAAAAACAGGTATAAATTATGGTTATAAACTTATCAGGAGGAATGTGTTGGATAAGGTTGCTGTTCTTTCTGTTTCAATGCTGATGATAGGAGGTATAGGCTGGTTTTTCTTTGGAAAAAAAGATAAAGATGGTAAAGTTGAAAAAAACTCAGGAAATACAGAAAAGGTTGAGCTTAACATATCAGGAATGCACTGTGCAGGATGTGTTGCAGGTATAGAGGCAACCCTTAGAGCTACAAATGGAATAATATCTGCTTCTGTAAATCTTGCAACATCAAGGGGTGTTTTTGAGTACGATCCATCAAAGATTTCAAAACAGGACATTATCCAGAAAATAAAAGAGCTTGGTTATGATGCTTCCGAAGACACAGGCAGTTTTGAAAAAAAAAGTTAGAGGAAGAGAAGGATCTTAAAAAGAGGTTTTTTATCTCACTGATACTTACTATTTTTGTATTTTTCCTCCATTTTGCTGATATTCCTGCCGTTGAAAAATCCTTACTTAACCAGTTTATTACACCAAAAAATATCCTTATTTTTGCATTGGCTTCTATTGTCCAGTTTTATTGTGGATTTGAGTTTTACAGATCTGCCATAGGCGGTCTGAAAAACAGGATTGCCGATATGAACCTTCTTATTGTTATAGGCACATCTGCTGCCTTTTTTTACTCGCTGTTTGTTATGATTTTTCCAGAGATCTTTGTTTTCCAGATGAGAAACCTTTATTTTGAAGGCTCAGCATCAATAATAACATTTGTTCTTATGGGAAGGTATCTTGAAAGCCGTTCAAGAAACAAAGCAACAGACTTTATGAAAAAACTGCTCAACCTTAAACCTCAGGAAGCCACAATCCTCGTTGATGGAAAACAGATCAAAGTTCCAGCTGACAGCATTGTAAAGGGAGATATAGTTGTTGTTAAAACAGGGGAAAGAGTTCCTGTTGATGGTGTTATTGTTGAAGGCTCAGCAGAGATAGACCAGTCAATGATAACAGGTGAGTCTCTTCCTGTTTTTAAAAAAGTAGGAGACAGTGTAGTAGGAGGAACCATTAACACAAACGGTTATATTCTTTTAAAGGCTGTAAGAACAGGAAAAGAAACATTCCTTTCCCAGATGACAAGACTTCTTTTTGAAGCTCAGGAAAAAAAGCCGTCTGTCGGCAAACTGGCAGACAGGATAGTGGCTGTGTTTGTTCCATCTATTCTTATAATATCAATAATAACCTTTGATCTGTGGTACATTTTTGACCGGCCTGATATAGCTTTTCTGGCTTCTGTTTCTGTTCTTATAATAGCCTGCCCATGTGCACTGGGGATTGCAACACCTATAGCCGTTGTTTCTTCTGTTGGGAGAGGAGCTAAAGAGGGTATTCTTTTAAAAAATCCTGATGTTATAGAAAGAATACCTGAAGTGGACACAGCTTTTTTTGATAAAACCGGAACAATAACAGAGGGGAAACTTAAGGTCTTACAGAACATCATTTATGACAGGAAGATGTTGAAATTTGCATATCCTGTAGCTTCCCAGTCTAAGCATCCTGTTATTGATGCTGTTTTGCCACACATACCTTTTTTTGATAAAAAAGCAGAGGATTTAAAAACATTTCCCGGCAGGGGAGTTCAGGCTGTTGTTGAAGGTAAACAGGTGATAATAGGAAACAGAAAACTTATGGAAGAAAATGGCTTAAAGATAGACCTTCCTGAAGGAAAAACAGAAGTGATAATAGCTGTTGACAAAAAAATAGTAGCTGTTTTTTTCCTTCAAGACAAAATAAAAACGGATGCAGGATATGTTGTAAAAAAACTAAAAGAAAAAGGAATAAAAACTGTTCTGCTGACAGGAGATAGAAAGCTTTCTGCACAGAGTGTGTGTGGTGAGGCAGGTTTTGATGAATGCTACTGGGAGCTTCTTCCTGAAGAAAAATACAAAATAGTTAGGGATTACCAGAAAAAGGGAAAAAAAACATTATTTATAGGAGATGGTATAAATGATGCACCTGCAATGGCTGTTTCTGATGTTGGTATAGCTGTGCTTCAGGCTACAGATCTTGCTAAAGAGGCAGGAGATATGATTATTCTTTCTGATGATCTGAAGTCTGTGCTGAAGGCTTACTCACTTTCTGAAAAGACATTCAGAATAATAAAGCAAAACCTTTTCTGGGCTTATGTTTATAATATAATCGGCATTCCTATAGCAGCCGGGATACTTTACCCTTTCTTTGGAATTCTTTTAAAGCCGATCTTTGCAGGTGTAGCCATGTCCTTCAGTTCTGTGACAGTTGTCGCAAATGCTCTCAGACTCCAGATCAAAAAATTAGAGGTGTGAGATGGATATTTTAGAAAAACTGAATGTAAAGCCTTTTTGTATTGTTGGACACAGAGGGGCAAAAGGTGTTAAACCTGAGAACACAATCAGTGCTATTGAGTACGGCATAATAATTGGAGCAGATATTGTTGAAGTTGATGTTAGAAGAACAAAGGACGGTAAGCTGATACTTCTCCACGATAAGGACTTTAAAAGGCTTACAGGTAGAACCCTCTCTCCTTCTGATCTTGATTTTGAGTTCATAAGGGAAAACATAACCATAAACGGAGAGCCTGTGGCAACCCTTGAAGAAGCGATAGAAAGCGTGAACAAAAGGGCAGGACTTTTTATAGAGATAAAAGAACCAGAAACAACAGAGCAGATTGTAAAAACAGTAAAAGAGAAAAATGCACAGAAATGGGTTGCATTTATATCCTTTTATGAAGAAGCCTTAGTAGATGTTAAAAAGATAGATAGCAACCTCAAAACAGGAATTATCTATATGAGACCGCCGGGAAAAATAATAGAGGCAAAAAAAATAGGAGCAGAAATAGTTCTCCCGTTATACAAACTTGCCACCGAAAAAGCGATCGCTTTTGCCCACAGATTAAAACTGAAAGTTGTTTCATGGCTGATAAATGATTTTGAAACAGCAAAAATCATGTATGATAGGAAAACAGATGCTATAGCATCAGATTATCCGGATAAAGCTGTAAAATGGAGAGAAAAATTAAAAGGGGGCTTAACCCCCTGATATTTTAATGCTGAACCCCGCCTTCTCCATGTGGATGTCCGTGTTGTATCTCCTCTAAGGAAGCATCCCTGACATTTACAATCTCAACATCAAAAACAAGATCTTTACCTGCCAGTGGATGGTTCATATCAACAGTAACGCTGTTTTCATCAAAATCAACAACTATCATGTTTATGATCTGACCGTCAGGTGTTTGTGCCTGAAGAGGCATGTCCTTCTCAAGCTCTATCCCCTGAAAATACTCCCTTGGAACCTGCTGGATAAGCTCTGGATTTTTTTCACCATAAGCCTCTGAAGCAGGAACTTCAATAGTTCTCTGTTCTCCAACCTCCATTCCTTCCATTCTGCTCTCAAGTCCGGGAATGATGTTCTCTGCTCCAAACAGAACTGTAAGAGGCTGTCCGTATTCCTGACTGCTGTCAAGAACCTGACCTGTCTCCTTGTCTTTGAGTGTGTAGTGGAAAGTTACCACTTTGTTGCTTGTAGCCTTCATAAAAAACTCCTTTATACGTA
>JALTAS010000252.1:445-1618 GCA_027058925.1 Persephonella sp. | reverse complement strand
CTTTAGACCAGGTTCAAACTGCGAAATCTGGACATCCGGGAATGCCCCTTGGAGCTGCTCCAGTTGCTTATGTTTTGTGGGATAGATTTTTAAGGCACAACCCTAGAAATCCAAATTGGTTTAATAGGGATAGATTTATTCTCTCTGCTGGTCATGCTTCTGCTCTTTTATATTCGCTACTTCATCTTTATGGATACGATTTACCTTTAGAGGAATTAAAAAGATTTAGACAATGGGGAAGTAAAACTCCAGGGCATCCTGAATATGGACATACTCCGGGAGTTGAAGCAACAACAGGACCACTTGGGCAAGGTTTTGGAATGGGTATAGGTATGGCAATAGCAGAGTGTTATATGGCTAACTACTTTAATAGAGATGGATTTAATATAGTTGACCATTACACATATGCTCTTATTTCTGATGGAGATTTAATGGAAGGAATTTCTTATGAAGCAGCAGCATTAGCAGGAAGATTAAAACTTGGAAAGCTTATTTATATATATGATGATAATGGAATTACAATAGATGGCAAAACAGATATAGCATGGAATGAAGATGTTGAACTTAGATTTAAAGCTGCAGGCTGGCATGTGATTACGGTTCCAGATGGTAATGACTTGGAAGCAGTTTATGGAGCAATAAAAGCAGCACAGGACGAAAAAGAAAAACCATCTTTAATAAGAGTAAAGACTCACATTGGTTGTTGTTCACCAAAACAAGATAATCCTGCAGTTCACGGAGCACCTTTATCAGAAGAAGAAGCAAGAGCTACAAAAAAAGCTTTAGGTTTTCCAGAAGATAAAACTTTTTATATTCCTGAAGAAGCTTTAAACCACTTTAGAAAAGCTATAGATAAAGGACAAGAGTTTGAGAATCAATGGAATAATCTATTTAAAGAATATGAAAAAGCCTATCCAGAGTTAGCTAAAGAGTTTAAAAAATGGATAAATGGGGAGCTTCCAGAAGATTTATTTAACGATATGCCACAGTTTGAAGCAGGAAAATCTGTTGCAACAAGGTCAGCATCAGGAGAAGTCTTAAATAAACTTGCAGATAAACTACCTAACATAATTGGGGGCTCTGCAGATTTAGCTTCTTCTAACAAGGTAGTTTTAAAAGGAAAAGGCGATTTTTACTGTGATAATCCTTCAGGTAGAAATATACATTTTGGAA
>JALTAS010000252.1:0-435 GCA_027058925.1 Persephonella sp. | reverse complement strand
AATTAGAGAACATGCAATGGGGGCAGTTGTAAACGGGATGGCTTTACACGGTGGTTTAATACCATTTGGAGCTACATTCTTTGTGTTTACGAACTATATGAGAGCATCCATAAGACTTGCTGCATTAATGAATATCCATTCTATATTTATATTTACCCATGACAGTATTGGTGTTGGAGAAGATGGACCTACACATCAACCTATTGAACATTTAATGGCATTTAGAATTATGCCAAATATGACTTTAATAAGACCTGCGGATGCTAATGAAACTGTAAAAGCATGGGAAATAGCAATAAAAAGGAAAAAACCAGCAATGCTTGTTTTAACAAGACAAAATGTGCCTGTTATAGATAAGTCTAAATATCCAATTGGAGATGGTGTAGAAAAAGGGGCTTATTTATTAGTTGAGTATGAAAATCCAGATATTGTTTT
>JALTAS010000251.1 GCA_027058925.1 Persephonella sp. | reverse complement strand
ATATAATAAACCATAAGAGGTAAAACTTCATTGGATAAATCTATTCTAAGTGAGATAAAATTCAACTCTGAAGGTCTTGTTCCTGTTATAACCCAGAGCTTTTATACAGGAAAGGTCTTGATGCAAGCTTATGCAAACAAAGAAGCTATAGAAAAAACAATAAAAACAGGATATGCAACATACTATTCCCGTTCCCGTAAAAAATTATGGGTAAAAGGGGAGACCTCAGGCAACAAACAGAAGATAGTGAAAATAAAAATAGACTGCGACGGGGACAGCATACTGTATCTGGTAAAAGATTACGGAGTGGCATGTCATACAGGAGAAGAAAGCTGTTTTTACAGGGACATAAACCTGAAAAAAGAAGAAAGACCAGACGCATACGAGATATTCCACGCACTGTATGAAAAACTTCTCCAGAGAAAGATAGAAAAACCTGAAGGCTCTTATGTTGCAAAGCTGTTTGAAAAAGGCTCAGACAAAATAATACAGAAAGTAGGAGAAGAAGCTGTTGAAACTGTAATAGCTTTAAAAAACAAAAATACAGAAGAGATTATATACGAAGCTTCAGATCTTATATTTCATCTCATTATAGCCCTTGTTGATGCTGGAGTTAAAATAGAAGAACTGCAAGATGAATTATTAAAAAGATATAGATGAAATTATTCAACAAGGAGGAACTGTATGCTGAAAGAAGGAGACAGAGCACCTGATTTTTGTCTGGAAGGTTTAACTCCTGATGGAGAAGAAAAACAGGTATGTTTAAAGGATCTTTTATCTGAGGATAAATATCTTATTTTATACTTTTATCCTAAGGATAATACCCCCGGTTGCACCACAGAAGCATGCGACTTCAGGGATAATCTGAATGCAGTTGCCGACAGAGCAGTGGTTGCAGGTGTAAGTCCAGACAGTGTCAACAGCCATAAAAAGTTTAAGGAAAAGTATGATCTTAACTTTTACCTTCTTTCTGATCCTGATAAGAAAGTTCTTCAGGCATACGATGCTTACGGAGAAAAAAAGATGTACGGAAAAACAACAGTAGGGGTTATAAGATCAACCTATATAATCTCACCTGAAGGAAAAATAGTTAAAAAATGGAGGAATGTAAAGGCAAAAGGACATGTTGCAAAAGTAATTGAAGAGCTCCAGAAAATAGTTGGATCATAACCTTTTAAAAACAAGCTGACCTAAAGATATTCCCCCATCATTTGGGGAAACTTTCTTATGTATGACAACAGGTATTTTTTCTTTTTCGCAAAGTCTTATCACTTTTTCTGTTAAAAACCTGTTCTGGAAAACACCACCTGTTAGACCGATCTTTAAACCTTCTCCCTTTTCTTTGTAAACTCTTATCACAACCTCTGCAAGTGTATTGATAAAACGGGATACCTTGACAGAAACATCTGATCTATCTTTTATCATCTCTTCAAAGATTGGTTTCCAGCTGATAGTATTATCTATTTCAAAAGGATAAAAATCTTTAACATTCCAGTCATAAAAGTTTTCCATTATCATACCTGACTGTCCCTCATAAGAAAGGATCTGTCTGATCCCAAGAATTGAGGCAGCAGCATCAAAAAGCCTTCCAGCAGAGGAAGAAAATGGAGAGTTTACTG
>JALTAS010000250.1 GCA_027058925.1 Persephonella sp. | reverse complement strand
TAATTGAAAGCAGAAAAGAGCTTATTGATAAAATGAAAGAAAGGGGAGAAAATCCATATCCCCACAAATTTGAGGTAACAGCCACATTTGATGAGATAAGAAAAAAATATGAAAAACCTGTTCCTGACAAAGAATTTAGGATAAAGGGCAAGATTAAAAGGGTATCAAAAAGGGAAGATAAATACTACATTAGGTTTGCTGACCTCAATCAGCCTGTTGAGATACAGGTCCTGATTCCTCAAACTGCAGGAAAGTTTGCTCCAAATCAGGAGGTGGCTTTTGTTGGAAAACTTAAAAGAATAGAAGGCAAATTAACTCTAATAGCCGACTTTGTTTCTGAGGATGGTGAGGATGTCTTATCTGTAAAAAAAGAGTTTGATCTTGATCCAAATAGAGAGTTCGTCTCTGTTGCAGGTAGGCTTGTTGCCCTAAGGGATCAGGGAAAGGCTGCCTTTGGTCATATTCAGGATGCAGATGGAAAGCTTCAGGTTTATTTTAGAAAGGACACATTAGGAGAAGAAGAATACAAAAAGGCTATGGACTTACTTGATGTTGGTGATATTGTTGGTATAAAAGGTGAGCTTTTCAGAACAATGACAGGAGAGCTGACAGTAGAGGTAAAAGAGTTTAAACTCTTATCCAAATCACTTAGAGCTCTCCCTGAAAAATGGCATGGACTGAAAGATGTTGAACTCAGGTATAGACATAGATACGTTGATCTTATAGCGAATCCTAAAGCCAGAGAAATCTTCAAAATAAGATCAAAGGCTATAAAAAGCCTGAGGGAGTTTCTGGAAAGCAAAGGATTTATTGAGGTTGAAACTCCAATACTCCAGACTGTTGCTTCAGGTGCGATGGCCAAGCCATTTATAACCCACCACAACGCACTTGATCTTGATATGTACCTCAGGATAGCACCTGAACTTTACCTTAAAATGCTTGTTGTCGGCGGTTTTAACAGGGTTTATGAGATAGGAAGGAATTTCAGGAATGAAGGGATAGACAGTACTCACAATCCTGAATTTACTATGGTTGAATTTTATGCTGCCTATATGGATTACTACGATCTTATGGATTTAACGGAGGAGTTGTTCAGAAAGATACTCCTTGATACTGTAGGGAAGCTAAAGATAAGCTGGGAAGGTAAAGAGCTTGACTTTTCAAAACCTTTCAGAAAGGTTGCATTTTTTGATGCATTGGAAGAAAAGACAGGAAAAAGTAAGGATTTCTTTTTGAATGAAGAAAAAGCAAGGAATTTTGCAAAAGAGATTGGAATACCTAAAGCAGATCAGCTGACCCATCTTAAGCTTTTAGACAAACTTTTTGAACACTTTATAGAAGAGGATCTAATTCAACCTACATTTGTTATAGACTTTCCAAAAATACTGTCTCCCCTTGCAAAAACTCACAGAAAAGATCCTGATCTTGTTGAAAGATTTGAGCTTATCGTTAACAAACAGGAACTTGCCAACGCATACACAGAGCTTAATGATCCTGAAGATCAGAGGGAGAGATTTCTCCAGCAGCTGAAAGAAAAAGCAGCAGGTGATGAAGAGGCGATGGACATTGATGAAAACTTCCTGATGGCTCTTGAATATGGGCTTCCCCCAACAGGAGGAGAAGGAATAGGAATAGACAGACTAATTATGATGCTTACAGACAGTTCATCAATAAGAGAGGTTATTCTGTTCCCCACCCTCAGGCCAGAGCAGGATTAACTTTAGAAAATTTCATACATATATTAATAGTAGAAATGTTGAGGTGAAAGTATTGAAAAACAGATTTAGAGGGGTATTTGTTGGGGCGGCTGTTGGCGATTCAATGGGAATGTGTGTTGAGGAAATACCATTTGATGAGGTAATACTACATTATGGGGATAAGATAACAGACATATGCGAACCACATCCGGCTTCTCCCGCGTCTTTCCTTAAGCCTGGAGAAACTTCAAGTGAGTTTGAGATTGTAAGGATCGTTTCCGAATCTCTTTCTGAGAAAAAAAGACTTGATATAAGGGATATAATTGAGAGATACATAGAGTGGTATGAGGCTGAACATCTTCATAGTTATGTTGATCCGTCATTTCTTGTGGCTATTGAAGCGTTGAAAGAAGGCAGAGATATTGAAAGGGGGGGAACGTCTGTTGAAGGAACTTTGCCTGCTATACCGATAGGGATGTACCATTACACAAATCCGGTTCTTGCCGTTGAAGGAACAAAAGCTGTTGTTATGCTTACCCACAGAAATGAGATAGCTCTTGATGCTGCGTCTATAATTGCTGTGGCTATAGGTGAGCTTCTACAGGGAAGATTTTATCTACAGGATGAGTACGATTATTTTATTGAACTTTTGAAAACTTTTGTTAAGAAGGACGAGACAAAATATTACCTTGACAGGGTAAAATCTCTTCTTGATAAAGATGCTTCATATGAAGAGGCTATAGATGAGATAGGGAATGGTTCTTACGCCCTTGAATCCATTTCACAGGCTCTTTTTATATTTCTGAAAACACCTGAAAATACTGAAAATGTTGTTATCCATGCTGTTAACTCTTACGGAAACTACGGTGGAGATACAGACTCTATAGCTTTAATAGCTGGATCTTTTGCTGGAGCTTACAATGGAGAGGAAAGTATTCCTGTAAACTGGAAGACAAAACTTGTAAAATATAAAGATATAGTTAAACTTTCAGATAAACTGTACAATGTAGCACAACACTAAGAGGTGAGGAAATGGGAAAGAAAAAAGGAAGGCTTCAGGAGCAGTTTCTAAACGCAATCAGAAAAGAAAAGGTAAGGGTTAATATTTATCTTGTAAATGGTGTTAAATTAGAAGGGAAGATAAGATACTTTGATCCTTTCACTATTCTTTTAAAAGAAGGACCAAGACAGGTTCTGGTTTACAAACATGCTATAACCACCGTGATCCCCAAGCATGAAATAGAGTTTGAGTACGATCAGCCGGAAGATTAATAAGCTGATGATTATCATATTGACAGGTAAATTTTGACTGTTTATAATTATCAGTAATAATTATCATTAAAAAGAAGGAGGACACAGCTATGAGGTTTCTAAAATTTGCAGTGGCGACAGTTGCGGTTGCTGCCACATCTGCTATTGCATCAGATACAAATCTGCTCAATAAAGCAAAAAATTATTTCAAGCCATTGCCTAAAGAAATTCCTGCGCCAAAAGACAACCCTACAACACCAGAAAAGGTAGAGCTTGGAAAGAAACTTTATTATGACCCGAGACTTTCATTAAGCGGTGTGATCAGCTGTAATACCTGCCATAACCTTGCGACATTTGGTGTTGATGGGGTTCCAACAGCTTTAGGTCATAAGTTTAAGACAGGTGGGAGAAACTCTCCAACCGTTTTAAATGCAGGATTTCATATTGCCCAGTTCTGGGATGGAAGGGCAAAAACACTTGAAGATCAGGCTAAAGGTCCTGTACTTGCCCATGTTGAAATGGCAATGCCCAATCCGGAGTTTGTAGTTTTAAAGCTGAAAACAATCCCTGGGTATGTTGAGGAATTCAAAAAAGTTTTTGGAGGTAAAGATCCTCTTACCTATGATAACATCGCCAAAGCTATTGCAGCATTTGAAAGAACACTTGTAACACCTTCAAGATTTGATAGGTTTCTAAATGGTGATACAAAAGCTTTAACAAAGAAGGAGAAAGAAGGTCTAAAGCTCTTTATAGATAAAGGATGTGCAAGCTGTCATAACGGTGTTGCTGTTGGTGGACAGATGTTTGCCAAATTCGGAATAGTTAAACCTTACCCAACTCCAGATTTTGGAAAATATAAAGTAACAAAGAAAGAAGAAGACAGGTACGTGTTTAAGGTTCCATCTCTGAGAAATATTGAGATGACTTACCCGTACTTCCATGATGGTTCTGTATGGGATCTGAAAGAAGCTGTCAGAATAATGGGAGAAACACAGCTTGGTATTAAACTTACCCATGATGAGATTGATAAAATAGTTGCCTTCCTGAAGTCTCTGACCGGTGAAATACCTGAATCAGCAAGGACAATGCCTGTTCTTCCAGCTTCATCAAAAGACACCCCAAAACCAAGACTAAAAATCCACGACTAAATACAAAGCCCCTTTTGGGGGGCTTTTTCAAAATGAAAACAGAAAAAAATATAAACTCTCTAAATCAGCTTAAGAGTTTCGCCTCAGATCTTTCAAAATGTCTTAAAGGAAAAGAGGTAATACTTTTAAAAGGAGATCTTGCAGCGGGAAAAACAACATTTACAAGGTTTTTAATTTCTGCCATTGATCCTGATGCTGAAGATCAGGTAACCTCCCCCACATTTTCAGTGATGAATGAGTATGAAACATCAAAATTCCCCGTTTATCATATAGATCTTTACAGGGTAAAGAATTTTGATTTTTATGATGTTTTAGGTCATGGCCTTGTTATAGTTGAATGGGCAGATAGAACGATTGATATTGATGATTACCCAGTTCTATTTATTGATATTAAGATCGTAGATGAAAACAAAAGAATTTTTAAAATTGAGACAAAGAATGCTGATTATCTGGATAAATGTTTAAAATAAAGGGGCTTGTATGCCCCATTTATGTTATTCAAGTATTTCAAGCACAGCTCTTTTGTTCTGTTTTCTTGCTACAGCAGCTAAAAGTGTTCTGATAGCTCTGGCAGTTCTTCCCTGTCTTCCTATAACTTTTCCAAGGTCCTCAGGAGCTACTTTAAGCTCAATAACGGTAGTTTTTTCACCTTCAATCTCTTTTACCTCAACTTTGTCCGGATGATCTACCAGCGATTTTGCCACAAAATCTACCAGTTCCTGTAATTTGCTCATCTAACTTCCCTCCGTTTTTGTTTTCGGATTCTCCTTATTCTGCTTTGGCAGTTTGCTCTTCTAATCCAAACTGTTTGAGTATTTTTAATGCTCTTTCTGTTGGCTGTGCACCTTTAGCAAGCCATTCTTTCGCCTTTTCAACATTTATATTTCCTGTTTTAAGAATAGGATCGTATGTTCCTATGTAATCAATATACTTAGATTCCCTTGGGGATCTGCTGTCCATCACAACCATCCTGTAAACCGGATGCTTTTTTCTTCCACCTCTTGAAAGTCTAATTCTTACCAAGTTTTCACTACCTCCTGTTTTAAAATGGCAAATTAGGCATATTGAACGGAAGTTTCATTTTACCAGATTTTTTGATTTTTTTCATCATTTTTTTCATTTCTTTGTACTGCTTTAAAAGTCTGTTAACATCCATTATTGTTGTTCCACTTCCTCTTGCTATTCTTCTTTTTCTGCTTCCGTTAATAATATGGGGATTTGTTCTCTCTTCAGGAGTCATTGAGTTTATTATCGCCTCTATCTTTATAAACTGCTTTTCATCAACTTTTAGATCTTTTATTTTTGATCCTATGCCGGGAATCATTTTAAGAACATTCTCAAGAGGCCCAAGATTTCTGATCATCTGGAGCTGTTCTTTCAGATCGTCAAGTGTGAACTCTGCATTCATCACCCTTTTTGCCATCTGCTGGGCTTTTTCTTCATCTATGGCAGACTGCATCTTTTCCATCAATGTCTGTATGTCACCAAGACCTAAGATTCTCTGGGCTATTCTATCCGGATGAAACTGGTCAAAATCTTCTATCTTTTCGCCAATTCCTATGAATTTTATTGGGACACCAAGAACCTTTCTGACAGAAAGAGCTATACCACCTTTTGCATCACCGTCTAATTTCGTGAGTATAACACCTGTGAGGCCAAGCCTTCTGTGGAATTCCTCGGCTGTGTTTATCGCATCCTGTCCCTGCATAGCATCTGCAACATAAAGCACCTCTGCAGGATTTACCTTCTGTTTAATCTGGACAAGCTCATCCATCAATTCCTGATCAATATGGAGCCTTCCTGCTGTATCAAGGATTATATGGGAAAGTCCTGCTTCTTTTGCTTTCTGTATAACCTTTTCTGTCAGCTTTACAGCATCCTTTTCATCCTCATCTATAAAACAGGGAATATTTATAGTTTCTGCCAGCGTGCACAACTGTCTTCCTGCAGCAGGTCTTCTGACATCTGTTGATACAAGGCCAACAGCAAAACCTTTTGATTTGAGCCATTTTGCAAGTTTACCGGCTGTTGTTGTTTTTCCGGTTCCCTGAAGACCAACAAGCATTATTACAGTTGGCGGTTTTTCAGATCTGTTTAAAGGAGCTTCTTCACCCAGTACATTCAGCAGTTCGTCATATATAAGCTTTATTACAGTTTCGCCTGCATTCAGACCCTTTATTAATTCCTGGCCTACAAGCTTTTGTTTTATATCCTGCAAAAACTGTTTAACAACATCAATATTTACATCAGCCTCTATCAAAGCCCTTCTGATGTCTTTAAGGGCTTCTTCAACAGTTTTTTCATCAAGCCTTTTTGCCCTTTTAAGCTTTTCTACAACGCCGCTAAATTTCTCAGTGAGTAACTCAAACAACTTCTACACCTCTTTTTTATTTAGTTTAAAATAAATATTATCACAAAAGATCAGGAGTTATGGTGAATAAATTTTATTTAGAAATGTTTAAATTTCAAGGATTTTTCATAAATC
>JALTAS010000249.1 GCA_027058925.1 Persephonella sp. | reverse complement strand
AGAAGATTTTGAGAACATTATAAAACTTCTTAATAAAGTATAGGGAGCAAAGATGTTTCCTGAAGATATAACCCAAAAACTTAAAAATCCTCCAAGGAAAAGCATCAATCTTGTTGTTAAGGTGGATCCAAAGAAGCTTAATTTTATATCAATGGTTGTTGATGGACATGGGAGAATAGCTCTTCCAAGAACAAGAAGCGGAAAAAAAGGTATTCTGGATTTTTTAACATCTCCTGATTATATTGATGATCTTTATTCTATACTTGAGGATATTAAGGAAAATCATGATCCTACACTTGAGGTAATAGGAGATTTAGGTGAAAACTGGCTTGAGGCTGTTATCTAACCCTTGAAATAAAAAGTTTAATCCATATTATTAGTAATTAATACTGTTTGAGTGATTATAATGATAAAAACTATTGAGAAACAACCATCTGATGAACTTATAAAGAAGGTTGGTTATCTGAAGGAAGAAGATATTCAGCAGATTAAACAGGCTGTTGAATTTGTTATAAAAAAGCATGAAGGACAGTTAAGGAAATCAGGTGAACCTTACTATATTCATCCTATTGAGGCAGCAAAAACCCTTGCAGATCTTAAATTAGACAAAATATCAATTATAGCTGCACTCCTTCATGATGTTGTTGAGGATACAGAAACAACTCTTGATGAGGTTGAGGAAAGGTTTGGAAAAACTGTTGCAAAAATAGTGGACGGTGTTACAAAAATAGGTAAATACAACTTCCAGAGCAAAGAGGAGGCCGAAGCTGAAAACTTCAGAAAAATGATAGTCTCAATGGCTGAAGATATAAGGGTTATTCTTGTTAAACTTGCAGATAGACTTCATAACATCAGAACTCTTGATCCCCTTCCGGAAGAAAAAAGAAGGAGAATAGCAAAAGAAACCCTTGATATTTATGCTCCGCTTGCGGCGAGACTTGGACTCTGGAAAATAAAGAGTGAGCTTGAGGACAGATCTTTTATGTATACAAATCCAGAAGCTTATAAAAAGATCACAACCTATATAGCAGAGTCAAAAAATAAACAGGAAAAATTTTTGAAAGAGGAAATAGTTCCAAAGATTGAGGAGGTTCTCAAAAATCATAAAATTAAAGCTCAGATACAGTACAGAACAAAGCATATCTACAGCATATATGAAAAAACTTTAAGAAAAGGAATAAGCCTGAGTGATGTATACGACATTTACGGCATCAGGATAATAGTTGATTCTGTAAAGGACTGTTATCTTACTCTCGGGCTGATACACTCAATATGGTCTCCGGTTCCAGGAAGATTTAAAGATTATATATCCCTTCCAAAATCAAATATGTATCAGGCTCTTCACACTACTGTTGTTGGATCTGGAGGAAAATTTGTTGAGATACAGATCAAAACAAAAAAGATGCATAAAATAGCTGAAGAAGGTATTGCTGCACACTGGAGGTATAAAGGTGGAAAATACCTTTCGGAAAAGGATCTTAACTCATTTGCCTGGCTGAGAAATATACTTGAATCAATAAAAGAAAATAGCTCTAAAGAGCTTATATCATCTGTTAAAGGGGATTTATCAAATGAAGAGATATTTGTTTTTACACCTAAAGGAGATCTTATAAAACTTCCATTTGGTGCAACCCCAGTTGATTTTGCCTATGCAATTCATACACAGGTAGGTCATAAAACATCTGGTGCAAAGGTTAATGGTAAGCTTGTTCCTCTTGATACAAGGCTTAAAAATGGAGATGTTGTTGAGATAATAACAGCAAAATACCACAAGCCCAGCAGAGACTGGCTTAATTTTGTGGTGACGTCAAAGGCAAAAACAAATATCAGGCAGTATTTATCAAAACTTGAGAGAAAAAGACTTCTTAAATTTGGTGAAAGACTTCTTGATAAATTTATCAGAAAAATTGAGAAAAAAACATCAGAGTTATCTGAAGAGGAAAAGAAAAAGCTTCTTGAGAGGTTCAGCTATAAAACATTTGATGATTTTATTGTTGCTGTAGGTGAGGGCAAGATCTCCCCTAATAAAGTTTTGAGATTTTTAAGGGGTGATACGGTAAAATCAAAATCTCAGAGTTCTGATAGATCTATCACAGATAAGGATCTTGTGATTGAGGTTGACGGTGTTTCAAATCTGCTTTCAACAATAGCCAAATGCTGCTGTCCCATTCCTGGAGATGAGATAATCGGAATTATTGTTAAAGGAAAAGGTATCTCAATACACCATAAAAACTGTCAAAATGTCCAGAAAATACTTGAAACAGAACCGGAAAGAGGTATAAACGCGATCTGGAACACTGACAATTTAAATTCTGTTTATCCTGCATACCTTAGGATAATTACAAAAGATAAACCGGGTCTTCTTGCTGAGGTGTCCTCTGCTATTGCCTCAACAAAAACTAACATATCAGGGGCAAATATTAGAACAAGGAGAGATGGAAAAGCTGTTATAGACATGAAAATATCAGTGAAAAATTTAAATCACCTAAAAAAAGTTATTAAGCTTATTTCATCCGTAAAAGATGTGGAATCAGTATCAAGGATGTGCAAAAATAAGTGATTTATTTGTAAATAAACCGGTTTTCTGTTCCTTTTATCAGCCTTTCAATATTTGATGAATGCTTGTAAACAATTATTACTGATGATATTAAAGCCGCTATAGTAAAGTAGTAGTTTGCCTCAATATAGTTCATCATTATCCACGACATAAATGCCGAAATTACTGATGCAAGTGATACATACCCGGTGGCAAGAAATATTCCAAGCCATAATGTTATCACTATAAGGGCAACTTTTGGGGAAAGGGCGATAAGAACACCTAAACCTGTTGCAACACCTTTTCCTCCTTTAAATTTCATAAAAATAGAGTAACAGTGGCCAATAACGGCAACGACAGCCACAACCGCAACAAATACATCCTCAAAATAAAACTTTGAAAGATAAACAGGAATAAAACCCTTCAGAGCATCAAGCAGTAATACAAAAATTCCGGCTTTTTTTCCTATGGTTCTAACTACATTAGTAGCACCTATGTTTCCGCTCCCTTCTTTTGTTATATCCTTTCCTGACAGTTTTCCAACTATAAAGCCAAAAGGTATAGATGCGATTAGATATGTTGAAAGAATAAAAAGTAATTCCATCTTATTCCCAGGCCTTCCTTTTTATAAACAGTTTAAGGTAATCAAATGCAGAGTAGTAGGCTATTATAATTGAAAGCCAGAGTAGAATCACACCTGCCCCGATTATGTTTATTGACAACAGAAAAATAGCCATAAGCTGGAATGTTGTCTTGAGCTTTCCGTAAAAAGAGGCGGGAACAACTATACCTCTGTTTACCATAACGCTTCTGAACCATGTTATTATCATCTCTCTCAAAACTATGAGAAAAACAACAAATGTGGATATCAGATGTTTTTCAACAAAGGCAACAAGAACAGATATGGTGAAGATCTTGTCAACTGCAGGATCAAGAAGTTCCCCATGTTTTGTTACATCATTTGTTTTTCTTGCTATTATACCGTCAAGCCAGTCTGATATGACAGCTGCTGTAACAAGGATTCCGGATATCAGGTGGTAATCTTTCAGTATTGTGTATATAAGAAAAGGGGTTATGATCAGCCTTGAGATTGTAAGAAGGTTTGCGAGGCTTATAAGCTGCAAATTTTTAAAAACCCCATCTGATTTAGAGTTGTGCAGCTCTACACTCAATTAATCTCACCTTTCCTTTTCCTTATATAAGCAGGTATATCCAGATCCTCGTACTCTATCTCATTTATTAAGCTACCGGGAATTTTTGGCTCTTCTTTTATCTCCTCTTTTTCAGCTGGAGGTAAAGTTCTTTTTGGTATTCTTCTCTCAATCTTTTTTTTCTTAGTTTCTTCCTGTTTTTCACCTTCAAAATCTGTTGCAACAACGGTTATTCTTATTTCGTCCTCAACATTAGGGTTTAGTGATGCACCAAATATAATGAGAGAGTCAGGATGGGTGGCTTCCCTTATCTGGGCAATAGCTTCTTCAACATCTGCGTATGAAAGATCCATGCTTACCTCAATGTTTATAAGAAGTCTTTTAGAACCCTGAATAGATGTTCCTTCAAGAAGGGGAGATGTTGTTGCTGATATGACAGCTTCTTCTATCTTGTTTTCGCCCCTTCCAGATCCTACACCTATAAGGGCTTTTCCGCCATTTTCCATTATTGTTTTCACATCTGCAAAATCAACATTGATCAGTCCCGGAACGAGGATAAGGTCTGTTATTCCTCTAACAGCTTTATAAAGTATGCTGTCAACAAGTTTGAAAGCCTCTCCAAACGTAAATCTTTTTCCTGCGATGGTTGCAAGTTTCTGGTTGTGGATCACAATGTATGTATCAACCACATCTTTCAGTTTTTTCAAACCCTCTTCTGCAACTTTTGCCTTCTGCAGACCTTCAAAATCAAAAGGCCTTGTTACAACAGCAACTGTTAATATACCCATCTCCTTTGCAGCCTGAGCTATTACTGGAGAAGCTCCTGTTCCTGTTCCTCCCCCAAGCCCTGCCGCGATAAAGACCATGTCAGCTCCTTCCATCGCTTGCTTAATAGCATCTATGCTTTCCTTTGCGGCCTCTTCTCCTACATGGGGCTTAGCTCCAGCACCGAGACCCTTTGTTATATTCTCCCCTATTACAATTCTGTTCGGAATCTGCTCAAGAGATTCAAGATGCTGTTTGTCTGTATTTACTATGTAAAGCTCAACATTTTGAAGACCTTCATGGAACATTCTTGCTACGGCATTACTTCCTCCTCCTCCTATACCAAAAACTTTGATCTTGGATGGGTTTTCGGCGTCGTAATTAAAGTTTTCCATAATGGAACCCTCCTGTAATTTAGAAGATATTTTTCTATCATATTTGATTGATAAATCAATAATTTCCCCATTATAAAACTTCTCTGTAGCTTAAAAGATACTTTTTATTTTGTCAATAATTGATCTTCCAACCTTAAAGATATCAAAACCTGTAGAGTTATGAACTGGGTGGGAGTTTGTTACAGAAATTCTGTTTTTTGCAAAATGAAGCATACCTATTGATGTGGAATACTGAGGAAACATCAGCTTGTCACTAAACCCTGAATACTCTTTAGGTTTTCCTACCCTAACATCCATATTAAAAATACTTTCTGCAAGTTCTTTAATGTAAGGAGTGTTTGCAACGCCTCCTGTCAGAACTATACCACCGTTAATTTTTCCTGCATATCCAAGCTCATCTAATGTTTTCTTGGTAAGCTCAAATATCTCTGATAATCTTGCTTCAATTGTATCAATAAGTTCTGCCTGATCAATATGTATCGGCTCATCGCTTCCCCTCTGGTAAACCTCAATTATGTCGCCCTGTGAGGCTTCAGGGATTGCCACTCCATAATCTATTTTAAGATTTTCTGCTTCCTCCTTAGATACTTTAAATCTGTGGGCTATATCCATAGTAACCTGATTTCCACCAACTGGGAGAGATTTTATAAACTCTATGCTTCCATCTTTATAAACAGCTATGTCTGTTGTTCCTGCACCTATATCAAGAACAGCTATTCCCATCTCCTTTTCTTCAGGAAACAAAACGGCTGTTGCAGATGCTATTGGATTTGCTACAAAATCAACAACTCTCAATCCTGAACTCTCGATAACCTTCTTAAGGTTTGTGTAAGCATTTATCCTGTCAAGGACAATATGAAATTTGCCCTCAATTTTTGAGGCAACCAATCCTATCGGATCTATAACTTCATCCTCATCATCAAGTATGTATTTTTTTGGAATTATGTGGATGACTTCAAGATTTTCTTTTTGGGGCTGTATCTTAGAGGAAACTTTTTCTATCAGCTGGCTGATGTCCATCTGTGTTATCACTTTCTGATTCGTGTCAAACTCTATTCTTTCTGTATCATTCCTGCACTCGATATGGTACCCACTTACATTTGCTATCACCCCGCTTATCTTTGATCCTGCAATATTTTCGGCTTCATCAACAGATTTTCTTATTGCTGATATAACATCATTTGGCTTAACAACGATCCCTTTTTCTATACCTTTTGATACCGCCTCGCCAAATCCTACTATATGGAGTAACCCCGATTCATCAACATCACCTATTAATGTTGTTATTTTTGATGTTCCAATGTCCAAAGCAACAATCACATTTTCTTTCCCCATCTTTATCTCCTCACTACAACCATTGATTCAAAACTAAAGTTCAGATAACTGAACTGCTTGACTCCCTCTTTTTTGATAAAAATTTTTGCCCTATGTATGCTTTTATCAAGATCTTCTATACTGAATACAATGTTCTTTCCATCCTGTGTAACACATGCGATCTGGCTTTTGTAGATATAAAACTTTCTGATATCAAGCAGATTTTTGAAACTTTCCTTAATCAATCTGACCTTTTTTAATTTATTTTTGTCAATTGTTTTATCATTATATATTAACACCGGAAGCTTTTGTTTTTTTATTTTGTAATAAGCCGGATCAAGTTTTACACCCTCGTCATCAATAACATACCTGCTTTTTCTATAGTAAAGATAAGCAAAAGGCTGCCTTTCTAATACTATAAGAT
>JALTAS010000248.1 GCA_027058925.1 Persephonella sp. | reverse complement strand
TGATTGTGGCTTGAGCATATGATGGAAATATTCGAAGAGCTCACCCTTGCCGTACATGAACATATCCAGTTCGCTTTCTGTCTCCTGGTTGTGGATAGAGACTGGAGTTTTTTTTACAAAGGCTTCTTTTTGAAAGTCTAAACAGGACGGAGGGAAGTTCAGATCTGACTAAACTGCTTTTACATTTTATTAAATACCCTTTACTAAACTTTAAACAGCTTTTACCTGCAAGTTTCATTGTAATTGTCTTACTTGTTATCGCTTATAAAAATAAAATCAAAATCCATATACCCTCCCAGATAAAACTGTTGTTGTTTGTGGTTTTAATAAATTATCTACCTTACTTTTTAGCTGTTCACAGCAGAGGCAGGTATATAATTCCTCTTTTTCCTGTTATAGCAATAGTTTTTGCTTATATAATTTCAAATACTGGAAAAGATAGATGGATCAAGATTACTGTATGGACTGCTTTATTTTTGATCATAATCAGATTTTTACTTAGCTTTGTTGGTTTTCCTGTACTTATGGAAAAGAAAGCATCAAGAAAGAAGGTTGCTTACGACATATCAAAGAGGATAGATTTATCAAAAAAGATAGCCTGTGACTGTAAGAGTGAAAAATCTGTATGTGTTTATATAGATTTTATAAAAGGAAAAGCATTAAAAACCTCTAAACATATACTTGATTGGGAATACCTGATTGACTGTTCAAATAGTAAAAAAGGTGAACTGTTGAAAAAATACGATCTCCACGGAACTATACTTAAACTGTATAAAAGGGAAGAATGATCTACAGAGTCTTAATAGCACACTTAATAATAGCGGTTTTGAAGGTGTTCTACACCCTTTTAAACATTACAGACCTTTCAACTGAGGAAGCTCAGTACTGGGTATGGTCAAAAAATCTTGACATAGGTTACTACTCAAAACCCCCCTTAATCGCCTACATGAATTTTGTCTCAACATCAATTTTTGGGGATACAGAGTTAGGGGTAAGGATAAATGCCATACTGATAGGCTTTTTAATAGGTATTGTTGTTTATTTGTTTGTGAAGGATCTTTTCAAAGATGAAAATCTTGCTTTTTTCTCATCTATTTTTATAGTAGGTGTCCCTGCTTACCAGATAGGGAGCTACATATTTCTGACTGATGCACCTCTTGCACTTTTCTGGATTCTTACCGTTTATATGTTTTATAAAGCTGTAAATGAAAACAGACCACACCAGTGGATACTGACAGGTGTCTTTGCAGGATTAGGATTTTTGTCTAAGTTTCTGATAGTTCTTTTTCTTCCGTCTGCACTTTTGTTTTTGTTTTTTCACAAAAGAGAAATTTTTAAAGAAAAATGGTTTTATATCTCTGTAGGCACAGCCTCTCTCTTTACCATACCTGTCTTGGTATGGAACTTTCAGAATGATTTTGTCACTTTCAAGCATGTTTTTAATCTTGGTGAGGCTAAAAGGGAAATCTCATTCCAAAGATCTATCAGTTATATAGCCGAATATATAGGATCACAGATAGGGATAAACTCTGTTTTCCTTTTTCCTTTCTTTGCTTATGCCCTTTACAGGGGATTTATTGATAGAAAAAACAAAAGAGTGTTTTATCTGTGGATTTTTCCTGTTTTTGTATTTTTTGTTTTCCTTTATATCTCAAGAAAAAAGGGTGTTGAGGCAAACTGGCCGGCTTTTTCATACGCAACACTTTATATTCTTGGGGCTTATTATGTTTATACAAAAAGATGGTTCAGGTCATTTATTTTTGCTTTTTTACTTTCTGTCTGGAGTATTTTTACACTTTTTTATCCTTTTTACCTTGATAAGACCGGACTTGGAAAGCTATATCCACCTAAGATAGATCCTATACACAGGATGACAGGATGGGAAGGACTTGGAAAGAGAGTATCTGAAATAGCAAAAAGCTTAAAAACAAATAAATACTTTGTTTTTTCAAGGAATTACCATATAGCATCTGAGCTGTGGTTCTACATGGAAGGTCACCCGAGGATTTATACAGTTGTTATCAGCAGAAGGATGAACCAGTTTGATCTGTGGCCCGGAATTGAGCAGTTTGAGGGAAAAGGATACACAGGGATTTATGTTTCCTACGGAGGTCTTCATACAAAAGTAAAAAATTCCTTCAGAAAAGTAAAAGCCCACTACAGTTATGATATTATTTATCGTGGGTGGAAATACAAAACTGTTCATATATATGTGCTGGAAGATCTTATTAAACTTCAGCAAGACAGGATAAAAAGGTACTGATGGAAAGGAAAAACTTCAAGTTTTTGTGGCAGACTTACAGATCTTACTGGCCTTTAATACTTCTTGCTGTATTAGGTTCAGTTTTGGAGTCAGGTGCACTGGCAGGTCTTGCTTACATTATAAAAAATGTTGTTGATGATGTTTTTGTTGCAAAAAGTTATGAAAAACTTGTTTTTATTGTTTTTGTTCTTATTGGTCTTGCTTCAGCAAAACAGGTAGGTTTTTTCCTTAAAAATTTTGTTTATCCTGTTGTTATATTCAGGGCATTGAGAGTTCTAAGAGAAAAAATATACAGAAGAATTATTAATGCTCTCCCATCTTTTTTTAGAAAAACTTCTCCCGGTGATCTGATAAGCAGATCAACATCTGATGTTGAAAGGTTCGGGGAGATCTGTTCAACGATAGGAACAAACATCATAACAGAAACATTTACGGTGATAGGAATAATAGGAGTTCTTATTTATAGGGACTGGAAGATGTTTCTGATCTTTATGTTTGCTGTTCCTTTTCTTGCTGTTGCTTTAAACTTTTTTGGGGAAAAAAGAAAAAAATATTCAAGAAAACTGCAGGAAAGCTTTTCATCTTACATACAGCATCTTAATCAGATAATTTCAGGAATAGAGGTGGTGAAGCTTTTCAAAAAAAAGATATTCCTGAGAGTTTTTAATAAAATCAATCAAAACCTGTACCAAAGACAGAAAAAAAACATACTTTATGAAACTGTTTATCTATCTTCAGTTGAGGTGATAGCCTATACGGCAACAGCTGGGATCATTTTTTATGGAGGATTAAGAATAATAAAAGGAGAAATAACCCCCGGTGATTTCTTTTCTTTTTTAGGGGGAGTTCTTATTCTTGTAAACTCCTTACAGGTTTTACAAAGAGGTCTGGTAAATTTAAAAGCTCTTTCCCCTGTAATTGACAGAATTCTTTTTGTTCTAAATATTCCTCAAGAGGAAGAAAAAGGTGTCAGGTTTGAAGGTCTGAAAAAGGAAATTCTTTATGATAATGTTTCCTTAAACATAGATGGAAATCAGATACTAAAAGATATTAACCTGAGAATCAAAAAAGGGGAAAAAATCGCAGTAATAGGGCAAACAGGTTCAGGAAAATCAACACTTGTAAAAATTCTTCCTGCTCTGATAACAGAGTATGAAGGAAAGGTTCTGTTAGACGGCACAGAACTGAAAGAGTATTCTGTCTTTTCATTAAGAGATAAAATAGGTATGGTTTCACAGGATGTGTTCATATTTAACGACACTTTAAGGAACAACCTTCTTATAGCAAGACCTGATGCAACAGATCAGGAACTGATAGAAGCCCTAAAAAAAGCAAAGGCTGATTTTGTGTTTGAGCTTGAGGAATGTCTTGATACTGTACTTGGAGAAAAAGGCTCAAGACTTTCAGGAGGCGAAAGACAGAGAATATCCCTTGCAAGAATATTTTTAAAGGATCCTGACATTCTTATATTTGATGAGGCAACATCAGCCCTTGATGTTGAAACAGAAGAGCTTGTGATGGAGGAGATAAAAAAACATTTTATAAACAAAACGGTTATCTTAATAACACACAGGCTTAAGCTTATTGATATAGTGGATAGGATAGTTGTTGTGGAAAATGGCCAGATAGTTGAGGAGGGAACGAAAGATCAGCTTATAGAAAAAAAGGGTGTTTTTTACAGGTTTTTAACAATTTCATCTAACTGATGGTAAAATACTATCCTATATTTCCAGTTAAGGAGGAAGGTTGTTTTACATATTTCTTATTGTTTTTATTGGACTGATCCTTTATCTGGAATTTAAACCTTTCAAAAAGATTTCCACCGTAGAAAATGACCTGAAAGAAGGGAACTTCCAATTTCCTGAAAATATTTTTAAATACAATGTAATAGCCCACATACATACCCAGTTTTCTTTTGACTCTCTGGGAAAGCCTTCGGACATAAAAAAAGCTATGGAAGAAAACAGTATAGACTTTGTTTTTGTAACTGATCATGACAATGATGATTACAGATTTTTTGAAGATGGAAAGATATTTGCTGGAATAGAGAAAAACACACCGGAAGGCAGGGTTCTGCTTCTTGGAAATGAACTTCCTGTAATATCCCACCCAAACAATTTTGAGTTTGAACATTACAGGTGGAAAGGAGAGTTTAAAAAAGATTATCTGTACGAACTTATAAACATAAAGGACGGTGTTGTATGGAATAAAATGCTTTCTGTGATCAGCCTGATAAAAAATGTATTGATTTTACCTTTCACAAGGAACCTGCTTCACAAATGGAACGCCCTCATACCACTTGAGAATTGGGTAAGGCTGTACTATGCAAGGGCAAAAGGTTTGAAGATAATCGGAGGTATTGATCTTCACATAAAAGTTGTTTATCAGGAGCATACACACGGTCTGCTTATACCTTCTTACCGTCAGGGATTTAAATGGCTTGTTAATCAGGTTTATTCAAAAGAACCTATAAAAAACAAGCATCAGCTTATTAATGCGATAAAAAAAGGAAATCTTTATATCTCCTTAAAACAAAAATACGGAAATTTTTGGGCTGAAAATGAAGGAAATGTATATTTTTTGGGTGATAGAGTCCCTGTTGATTCAGTTCTTTTCTGCAGTTTCCCACACAAAAAAACTGTAAAAATCCTGAAATGTGAAAATAAACCTGTTGTGGTAACCCATAAAGATAATTTTTCATACACAGTAAAAGAAAAAGGTTTTTACCATTTTGAGGTTTATGAGTATGATTTCAGGATAGGCAGTTTTTATTTGGGGTTCAGACCTGTTGCTATAACCAATCTGTTTGAGGTTTCAGATGTCTAAAGAAAGAAAGATACCTCCAGACTGGGAACTGAGGATTAAGTGGAATATTAAACTTTTCAAGGCATTAAATGGAAGAAGATCTAAATTCTTAGATAGATTTTATAAATATTACTTCAGGCTTGGAAAAAGCTATACTTTACCTCTATTTTTGCCGATCTTTTTTATCTACGGTAAATGGGAAGCTTTAATTCATCTTACTATTTCTCTTTTATTGACAGGTATAGCTATGCCGGTTATTAAATATACATTCCGCCATCAGAGACCATCAAAACTCCTTGATGATGTGTATCTTCTTGAACCGGTAGGATTCAAGAGTTTTCCTTCTGCAGATGCAGCCTATGCATTTACATTTTTTGGTGTGATGCTGTTCTATGGAAGCTGGTGGATAATTTTACTGCTGTTAATTTATGCCCTGCTTATTGGATATGGCAGGGTTTATATGGGAGCTCACTTTCCTTTAGATGTTATTGTTGGAAGTTTTATAGGATTTTCAGCAGGAATTTGCGGGTATTATTTAGTAGCACCGGTTGGGGATATATTTTCAGAATTCTTCCCTAACTTCCTTTATTAACTTTTTCATTTTTCTAACCGCTTCATCAAGCCCTAAGAATACAGAGTTGGCTATTATAGAGTGTCCTATATTCAGCTCCTCAATCTCAGGAATTGATGCAACAGGCTGGACATTTGTGTAGGTCAGTCCGTGCCCTGCAAAAACCTTAAATCCTTTTTCTTTTGCGAATTTTGAAGCCTCTTTTAATCTTTTTAGCTCTTTATTTCTCCTTTCCTCTGTTTCTGCATTTGCATACTCTCCTGTGTGGAGCTCCACAGCATCTGCTCCAACCTCTACTGAGGCCTCAATCTGGTTTTTTTCAGGATCAATAAACAGGGCAACATCAATACCTTCCTGTTTTATCTCCTTTATGAATTCCTTCAGATAATCTTTCATACCAGAAACATCTAATCCTCCCTCTGTTGTGATCTCTTCTCTTTTTTCAGGAACAAGGGTTACCCTTTCCGGCTTTATATTTATTGCTATTTTTTTCATCTCTTCTGTAGGTGCCATCTCCATATTAAGAGGTATTCTTTTTATAACGCATCTAAGTCTGATAACATCCTCGTCCTGAATATGCCTCCTGTCTTCCCTCAGATGAAATGTGATCTGATCTGCCCCTGCATCCTGGGCAATCAATGCTCCTTTAACAGGATCAGGCTCGTATGTTTTTCTTGCCTCTCTTACTGTTGCTATATGGTCTATGTTTACTCCTAACCTCATGTTTTCTCCTTTAAGATTTATTTAAAACAGTCCGATAATAAAATGGTAAAAAAACATCAGGAAATACAATGCTAAGAAAAATTTTAATCTTAATACTGTTTGCTGTAAATACCGCTTTTGCAATAAAAATAAAACATGCGGATCATTCTGATTTTTACAGGGTTGTGCTTGAAACAGGAAAGCCTGTAAGTTTTGAGGAAATACCATTTCTTGACACAAAAATTT
>JALTAS010000247.1 GCA_027058925.1 Persephonella sp. | reverse complement strand
TGCATCAACAAGGGCAAAAGCAACAGCGTGGGGGAGGTGTGAAACACTTGCAAAAACAAAATCATGGGTATGGGGATCCATAATCTCAACCTTTGAACCTAAATCTGTCCAGAACTTTTTAACTCTTTTTGTGTCTTCATCCACTTTATCTACCGTAAGTATAAGCTTCTTTCCTTTAAAAAGACCAACCACCGCATTCTCAATACCTTCTTTTTCTGTTCCTGCTATTGGGTGAGCTCCAACAAATTTAATAGGGCTGAGTATTTTCTGGAGCTTTTCAACAATATCTCCTTTCACGCTTCCCACATCTGTGACAATTGATCCTTTTTTTAGATAAGGTTTTATTTTTTTTGCAACATCCTCAAACCTCTTTACAGGTGTTGCAATAATAACAAGATCTATCTTTTTCCATGGAATATCGTCAAGATTTGTAAACCCTTCATCTACAGCCTGAAGCTCAACGGCTTTTTTAACTCTTTCTGGTGATAGATCAAAGCCGTATATTTTCCCCTTGTATCCGGAACTTTTCAGAGAAACAGCGATAGAACCACCTATTAGCCCAAGTCCGACGATAAGAACACCTTTAAAACCGCCAAAATTTTTTTCCAATCACCACACCTCTTTCTTATTTAACAAGGAGAACAGGTACAGGCGATTTATTGATGATAAATGATGTTGTGCTTCCCAGAATCAGCTCTTTGATCCTGCTTTCGCCGTAAGCTCCCATCGCAACAAGCTGATATTTATCTTTATGGTCAATAATAAATTTTTCCAGTTCCTCATCAGGATAACCGTACAAGAAATTAAGCCTGTAAGGAACTTTTAGATTGTTATCAAGAAGTTCTTTTATATGTTTTTCTTTTTCAGACTTTTCCTCAAGAACTGTAATAACGGTAAGCTCCTCTATCCCAAGGTCATTATAAAGGTCATTTATGTACTGGGCAGCATGAATAGATTTTTCTCTTCCATCAAAAGCAAGAATAACATTTTTTATCTCCAAAAATCTGTCTGTTGATATCATAACAGGAGATTTTGATTTTCTTGCTACAGCTTCAGATGTAGATCCGAGGAAAAGAGGTGCGAACTTGTTGTGGATACCTGTTTTACCTACAATGATAAGATCATCAGGATCAGCCATATCAACAAGCTCATTTGCTACTATACCAAATGTCTGGGCTATAGAACAGTCTGCCCCGGATTCTCTGCATTTTTTTGCAAACTGATCAAGAAGAGCCCTTCCCCTTTCGTCCAAAACCTCTTTAAGCTTCGGGGTTATATCAGCGTATGTGGTAAAACCTAAAGCCCCTGCAAGATCCTCAATAAAAGGAGTTTCAAGAAGTCTGATATCAACTATATGAACCCCTATAACAGGTTTTTTCAGTTTTTTAGACAGATATATTCCATAATCTGAAGCAACCCATGAACTTTTTGATCCATCTATACCAACAAGAATTCTGCTCACCATATCCTTTCCCCTTTTTCTTTTTTATTAAACTCTTTATATGAGTTTATTATCTCTTGTACCGCCTCGTCAAAACTTTTTTTGTCTGTTTCCCACACCATAACTCCGGCTTTTGCAAGATTCCATCTGACCTCAAACTCCTCTGGATGATGGGAGGCAACCACAATATCTATATTTATTTTTGATAAGATATCTCCTATCTCTTTTTCGTCAGGCTCTATCTCAAGAGGGTTGTTTACCTGAACTTCTCCACTGTCTGATATATCAACAGTCAATATCTTGTTTGCCGTTTTAAAGTCCCTAATATTTTTTTCATCATCTGTAAGGAAAGCTATTCTTAAACCCTTTTGTCTTACTGGTTCATAATGGATGAAAACAGAATCTATATTTGGTATTTCTTCTTTTATCTTTTTTTCTATGTCGTCAACTATTCTGTGTGTCTCCCTCAAAGAGTAATTGTGAAGAAGAAGTTCTATATCAAGAAATTTAAAGCTTCCTGCAACCCTTCCCCTTATGTGTTTAATGTCCACAACAGCTGGATTTGTATATATAATCTTCTTTATTTTTTCTATCTCTTCCTTTTCAAGAGAAACATCAAGCAGGACTTTCAACCCTGAACTGAATATATCCCATCCGCTGTAAAAAACAAAAAGGGCAACGATAGATGCGGCATACTTATCAAGATTGTAGCCAAGGTATGTTCCAGTAAGCCCTACAATAACTATAGTTGAGGACAGAAAATCAGCCCATATGTGCTGTGCATCAGCCAAGAGAGCTGGTGAATTAAGCCTCTTTGCTGCCTTAAGTTCAAGTCTTGAATATATAAAAGTTGCTATCATAGCAAAAAGCATCACACCTATAGCAAACTCCGTGTTTTTAACGACTCGCTCTCCCTCTGAAAAGAAAGCCTCTCTTATTATCTCGTAAGCTGCAAAAAAAAGGAAAAAAGATATTACAACCGATGCGATATTCTCTATCTTGTAAAGCCCGTAAGGGTATTCTTTTGTTTTTTTTGCAGACAGCTTAACAGAAACAAGTGATATTACAGATGCAATAAGATCAGAAAAAGAGTGGACAGCTTCTGCCATAAGGGCAAGAGAACCGGTTATAAGTGCAAATACAAACTTTAATACTGTAAGTGTAGTGTTAAGAAGCAGAGAGCCTACCGCCCATCTTTCTTTTAATGTCTGATTAGAAGGTTTTTCAAACATATTAACCTTTTACTTCCTCAATAAGCTTCAAAAATTCATCAAAAATATAATGTGAATCATGGGGACCCGGTGATGCCTCAGGATGATACTGGATTGAAAACACTGGCCTGTCTGTTAACCTGATACCTTCTATAGTATCATCATTTAGATTTATATGGGTTACCTCAACGTGAGAAGGCAGTGAATCTGGATCTGTTGCATAATTATGGTTCTGGGCTGTTATCTCAACTTTGCCTGTTTTTAGATTTTTTACAGGATGATTTCCTCCATGATGGCCAAACTCAAGCTTATATGTTTTTCCTCCCACAGCCCACGACAAAAGCTGATGACCCAGACATATCCCAAAAACAGGTATGTCCGTTGTTATAAGTCTTTTTATCTGATTTATCTGGTAATGGAGGATTGATGGGTCTCCAGGTCCGTTTGATAGGAAAATTCCGTCAGGCTTAAAATCTATGATCTCTTCAGCTGCTGCACTGTGAGGAAAACATGTGATATCCATCCCCCTGTCAACCATCAGCCTGAGAATATTTCTCTTTACCCCAAAATCTAAAACAGCTATTTTAAACCTTTTTTCTGATGGTTTGATGTATCCATGTGGCCATTTCCAAGTTCCCTCATCCCATTTATAAACACTTTTATGGCTTACTTTTGAAACAAGATCAAGCTCTGAAATGTCAGGAACAGATCTTGCTTTTTTTACAGCTTCTTCTGGGGAAATCTCCCCTATGCCTATGTAACCTTTCATAACCCCGTAATTTCTTATAATCCTTACGAGAGCCCTTGTATCGATCCCATATATTCCTATAACATTATTTTCATTCAGATATTGTTGAAGGTTTTTTGTGGATCTCCAGTTTGAAGAGATGGATGAAAGATCCTTTATAACAAAACCATTGACATGCACTTTTTCAGATTCTATATCATCAGGATTTGTTCCATAATTTCCAACTTCAGAAGGAGTCATTACAACAATCTGTCCTTTGTAAGAAGGATCTGTCAGTATCTCCTGATAACCTGTCATTGAGGTGTTAAATATTACCTCGCCACCTGTTTCCTTTTTATCAAAACCTGAAAATGCATAACCATAAAAAAAATGTCCATCTTCAAGAGCTAATATGGCTTTTTTCATTCCTTCTCCCTGACAAATATTTTAAATATTTTAACAGATATTGATAACAAGCGGTTAAAGGTTATAATAAAGCTATGGGTAAAAATGAGATGTATGTTTTAAAATCTCCTGCTAAAGTAAATTTAGGCTTATGGATTACAGGAAAAAGACCAGACGGATATCATGAGATTTATACTGTATTTCATACTGTTTCATTCCACGACAGGATAATTATAAAACCATCCGTTAAACAAAAAGTGGAAACAAGTTCACCATTTATAAAGCCAGAGGAAAACATAGTAACAAAAGCATTAAAAAAATTTGAGGAATGGACAGGAATACACCCTGAGGTTCAGATATTTATTGAGAAAAACATTCCTATCGGAGCGGGGCTCGGTGGAGGAAGCTCAAATGCAGCAACTGTATTAAAGTTTCTCAACAGCTACTACAGCTTTCCACTGTCTGATGAAGAGCTAAAAAAAATTGCTTTATCCCTTGGTGCTGACGTTCCATTCTTCCTGAAAGGAGGCATCGCAGTTGGAGAAGGGATAGGAGAAAAACTAACATATTTAAATAAAAAACTTTGGAAAAAAATATTTATTATCTACCCAAACATACAGATAAAAACCTCTGAAATATACAGGAAAATAACCTCCCAGATGTTGACAAAAAGGGAAGATATTCATATAATAGATAGTCTGTTAGGTGAAACTGAGACTTTTTTTGAGAAATTGGAGAATACGCTGGGAAATATTGTTGAGGAGAGTTATCCAGAGGTCAGAGAGGTTTTGAACACGCTGAGATTCTTGAATTACAGACCTCTGGTAAGCGGAAGCGGAAGTAGTGTTTTTGCAGTAGGCACTCCAAAAGAGGAGATGAAGAAAATCTGCCAGATCAAAGGATGGAAACTGATTGAAACTGCCCTTGAATAAAGTTGGGGAGTAGTTCAGCTGGCAGAACACCGGTCTTTGGAACCGGGTGTCGCAGGTTCGAGTCCTGCCTCCCCAGCCATTTTAAAATCAGACATAAAAGCTGGAGGTACTTTTTTGAGTAAACATCTTAAACTTATCAGCGGTAACGCTAATATTGAGTTTGCACAGAAGGTGGCAGAATACCTTCATACCTCCCTTGTTGATACACTTGTTACAAGATTTTCGGATGGAGAGATAAGGGTTCAGATAAAAGAAAATGTTAGAGGAGCTGATGTATTTGTTATCCAGTCCTTAACATACCCTGTGAATGATCACATAATGGAACTTCTTCTTATACTTGATGCCCTTAAAAGATCTTCAACCCACAGAATAACAGCTGTAATACCTTATTTTGCCTATGCAAGACAGGACAGAAAAGATAGACCAAGAGTTCCCATTTCAGCAAAACTTCTTGCAGATCTTATACAAAAAGCTGGAGCTGATAGAGTGCTCACAGTTGATCTGCATTCAGCACAGATACAGGGATTTTTTGACTGTCCTGTGGATAATCTGTATGCGCTTCCTGTAATACTTGAATATCTGAGAAAGAAAAATCTTCCTAATATGGTTGTTGTTTCTCCTGATGCAGGAGGGGTTGAAAGGGCAAGAATGCTTGCAAACAGGCTTGGTGCAAGCCTTGCTATCATATACAAAAAAAGACCTGCACCAAATGTTGTAGAAACTCTTGATGTTATAGGTGATATTGATGGAAAAAATGCGATCATTATTGATGACATTATAGATACAGCAGGTACGATCGTTGCCGCAGCTAACATGCTTAAAGAAAAAGGTGCACAATCTGTGATAGCCGCATGTACACATCCTGTATTTTCAGGACCTGCCGTTGACAGGCTTGTAAACTCAGAAATTGAGGAAGTAATAGTTACAGACACAATACCAACGATAGGAAAGGAGTTTGACAAACTTACAGTTCTGTCAATATCAGAACTTGTTGGGGAAGCAATTAAAAGAATAAATATAGAAAGCTCAGTAAGCTCACTGTTTGTATAAGGAGGTAAGAAAAAAAATGATCCAGAGAATTGAATGGAAAGCCATCCCAAGAACTCCAGGAAAGAAAAGCGAGGTAAAAGAATACAGAAAAAAGGGATACATTCCGGTTGAAGTTTACGGAAAAGGTCATGAAAATGCCCATGCTTACATATACTGGAAAGATCTTGCAGATAGACCATCAGGAATGTTTTTGATTGACCTGAAAATAGAAGGTGAAGAAGAACCTAAGGTATGCATACTGAAAGATGTACAGTATAACTACCTTGGGGATCAACCTATCCATGTTGATCTTTATGAGGTAACATTTGGGGTTGAGCTTGATGTTGAAGTGCCTGTAGAAGTGGTAGGGAAACCTAAAGGGCTTGAAGTTGGCGGAATACTTGAAAAACCGCTTCATACAATAATAGTCAGAACAGTTCCAAGAAAAATACCTGAAAAGATCGTTGTTGATGTCTCAAATCTTGATGTGGGTGATGTTCTTCACGTCAGAGATATTACTCCACCTGAAGGAGTTAAAATAATGACCCCAGGAGATGAGGTTGTTGCTGTTGTCCTTGAACCTGAAGTTGAGGAAGTTATAGAAGAAGAAACTGCCGAAGAGGCAACAGAAACAGCATAATAGATGATTAAAGCTGTAATCGGACTTGGAAATCCCGGAAAACAGTACGAAAAAACACGCCACAACATCGGTTTTATGGTGGCCGATGCTGTGGCATCACTTCTTAAGTGTAACAAAAATTACATTGAAAAATGTTTTTCTCACATTTATGAGTGTCCAGATCATGATCTGATAATAGCTAAACCCCAGACATATATGAACAAC
>JALTAS010000246.1 GCA_027058925.1 Persephonella sp. | reverse complement strand
TTTTAGAGGAAAAAATTCTCCAAAAACTAAACCTTTTAGAAGAAAGTGATACAGATGTTTATATTAATCTCAGACATTACGAATCTTTCAAAAAAGCAAAAGATATTCTTGAAAAGGTA
Organism: Persephonella sp.; assembly: GCA_027058925.1. Taxonomy (GTDB): domain Bacteria; phylum Aquificota; class Aquificia; order Aquificales; family Hydrogenothermaceae; genus Persephonella_A. The sequence goes on along the minus strand of JALTAS010000246.1, from coordinate 1,510 downwards.
ATCAAAGATTTTGAGTTTTATATTGATCAAAAAGAGATACTTATGCTTGAGATGTCGGAAGCAGAGAAAAATCTTGAGGAGATAACCGGTCAGATAACAACAGAAGATGTCCTTGGAAACATTTTCAGCAAATTCTGTATTGTAAAATAAAAACAATAAGGAGGTTTAAATATATCATGGCAATTACAGCATTATCTGTTGAAGAGCTTAAGAAGATGACTCTTCAGGAACTTCAGAAATTAGGGAAAGAGATAGGTCTTCAAAGAACAACAGGCTTAAAAAAGCAGGAACTTATAGCAAGAATTCTGGAGAAAAAGGCTCAGGAAGAAGGACTTAACTTTATAAGAGGAGTTCTTGAGGTTCTTCCTGAAGGGTACGGATTTATAAGATCAATAGAGAATAACTACGCCCCTCACTCATCTGATATATATGTTTCACCTTCACAGATTAAAAAGTTTGGACTGAGAACTGGAGATTACATAATAGGAATAGCAAGACTCCCAAAAGACAACGAAAAATACAGGGCTCTTATAAAAATTGAGGCGGTTAATACTGTAGAACCTGAATTCTCAAAGAAAAGGCCAAGATTTGATACACTTACACCGTACCACCCTACAGAAAGGTTTGATCTTGAGTATGACCCTTCAGACCTTTCAACAAGGGTTGTGAGTCTGATAACTCCTATAGGTAAAGGTCAGAGGGGACTTATAGTTGCTCCTCCAAAGGCAGGAAAAACAGTTCTCATACAGAGGCTTGCAAAGGCTCTAATAAAAAACCATCCTGAAACACACCTCATAATACTTCTTATAGATGAAAGACCTGAAGAAGTTACAGAGATGAGAAGAATAGTCGGAGAAGGGGCAGAGGTTGTTGCATCAACATTTGATGAGCCACCTGAAAGACATATGCATGTTGCTGAGCTGATAATAGAAAGGGCCAAAAGACTGGTTGAGCTTGGTCAGGATGTTGTTATACTTCTTGATTCAATGACAAGGCTTGCAAGGGCATCTAACGCAATAACACCACCTTCAGGAAGGGTTCTTTCAGGAGGTCTTGAAGCAACAGCTCTTCAAAGGCCTAAAAAATTCTTCGGTGCAGCAAGGAATATTGAGGATGGGGGAAGCTTAACAATACTTGCCACAGCCCTTGTTGAAACAGGATCAAAAATGGATGATGTTATATTTGAAGAGTTTAAGGGAACAGGTAATATGGAACTTTACCTTGACAGAAGATTAATGGAAAGAAGGGTATTCCCTGCCATAAATATCCCTAAATCCGGTACAAGAAAAGAAGAGTTATTAGTTGAAGACTGGGAACTTCAAAGATTGTGGATACTCAGGAAGTTTCTATCAACCATGGACGAAGTGGAGGCTATGGAGTTTCTCCTTAGCAAACTATCCAAGTTCAAAACAAATGAGGAATTCCTCAAATCAATGAATACTTGATAAGGTCTTGTATAAACGGTAAAATATTAGTTTGCTTGATTTTTTCGCAGGCATATATTTAAGGA
>JALTAS010000245.1:2196-6614 GCA_027058925.1 Persephonella sp. | reverse complement strand
GGGGCTTATGGCTGCATCATCTATGGCTGTGATTGACAACTCAAAGCACGATCTTTCGTACACAAACAACACAATAAGAGCAGCTAATCCTGCTGATGTGAACAACGAGATCTGTGCGTTCTGTCACACTCCTCACGGATCTAACACAAACTTTGTTGGTGCTCCTCTTTGGAACAAAGCTATTGACACAACTGTTACCTATCAGGTTTACGGTGGTGGTACAACAACAGGTGGAACAACAGTTGATCAGCCTGGAGATGTTTCAAGGGCATGTCTTTCATGTCACGACGGTGTAAATGCTATTAACTCAATTATCAACCTTCCTGGTTCTGGCGGATGGAGTTCATCTGGAAATCTTATCGCATTTACAGTTGATGGTGGAACAACAACAATACCAGCTGGTACTGCTGCAACAATGCCAGCAGGAATTACCCAGATCGGAACAGATCTGAGAAATGACCACCCTGTTGGTGTGGTTTACAGAGGTGATGAAGTAAGCCCACCGGCAAGTTTAAAACCAACAAATACAGCTCTTCCAGCAGGTTTTGTTATTGCTGGAGATAGGGACGGTAATCCTGGACCAACAATAGGTGATCTTCTGAGGGCTAATAAAATTGAGTGTGTATCATGCCATGATCCACACCTTGGAGAGAACCCAACATTCCTCAGACTGCCTAATGACAACAGCGCACTCTGTCTGACATGTCACGCGAAATAATACTTAAAACTTTAGGCTTATTTTTAATAGGAATTTTTATCTATTCATGCGGGGGGCCTAAGAAGCCTGCAAAAATAGAAAAGGTTTTCTGGCCCCTTCCGCCTGAAGAACCAAGAATATTATATCTTGGCAGCTATCACGGTGAATCTGATTTCAAAGGGAAAAGTGCCCTTGATGTTCTTCTTGGAGAGCCGGATAAGGATGTACCGAGGAACCTTATAAAACCTTATGGGGTTGCAGCGAGGTTTGGCAAGATCCTTGCCGGTGATACAGTTGCTGCTGTTGTTTTTGTTTTAGACCCTAAGAATAAGAAAGTGTCCTTTATTGGCGACAAGCCAATGGGAAAGCTGAGAATACCTGTTGGTATAGATATAGACAAAAAAGGTAAGGTTTATGTTGCCGATGCAAAAAATCAGAGAGTATTTGTATATGATTTTAAAGGGAAGCTTATCACAGCATTTGGGGATCCTGATGGTCCGGGAAAGCTTTTAAGACCTGCAGGTATAGCAATAAATGAAAAGGATAAGCGCCTATATGTTGTGGATGTTCTTGACCACAGGGTAAAAGTGTACTCATTGGAAAATGGAAAATTCCTGTTCTCTTTTGGGAAAAGAGGTAAAGAAGATGGAGAGTTTAATTTCCCTACCAATATAGCTGTTGATCGCAGAAATGGTCATGTTGCTGTTGTTGACACAATGAACTTCAGGGTACAGATATTTGATAAGGATGGAAACTTTATAAGAAGATTTGGAAAATTAGGTATTGTTCCAGGAACATTCGCAAGACCTAAAGGTATCGGTATTGATAGTGAAGGACATATATATGTGGCAGATGCCGCATTTAACAATATTCAGATATTTGATGATAAGGGAAATTTGTTGCTGTTTATAGGAAAGTTTGGATTTGGACCTGGGGAATTCAATCTGCCTGCTGGACTTTATGTTGACAGGGCTGACAGGATATATGTTGCAGATTCAATGAATAAAAGAATTCAGGTATTTCAATATATCAGTGAAGCTTGGAAGAAAAAATACCCAGAAAAATATAGGCAGCTAAAACTTTACAAACCGGAGAATTTCAACAAACCTAAAACCAAGGAACAATAAAAATGTTTCCCTTTTATATTTTCTTTTTTGTTTTCTTAATGGCTTTTGTATATGCTGCTAACTTTTCTGAATTCCCCTTTAGAAGCGACACAGAGCATGAGAAGGGAATTAGAAGTACAAAACACAACCTTGCAGAGTATAAAGGAAAAATTCTTAATCCCAACATTACCGGAGAATACAATCTTGCATTGTGTATGTGGTGCCACACTCAGAATATAGATATTTCATTTGTTGATGTTGAGTACAAATGGGATCCAGAAAAGACTGTTGAGAAGTTTCCTGTTTACGGACAGACAAAAAAGGGTCCTGTTCTGAAAGATATCTCTTCATCGTCCATGGTATGCCTCAGCTGTCATGATGGTGCAAATGCTCCAAATATAACTTTTGGAAAATCTGGTGTTGGAACAAGTGTTCACAGTCATCCTGTTTTTAATATATATAAACAGGATGCGAAATACTTAAAACCTTTCAACAGTCCTCTGATAGGGTGGGAAGGTAGAAAGCATTTTGTCTATGACCTTATAAAGGAGTATAACGGAAGAATACAGTGCGCAAGCTGTCATGATCCACATTCCCCTAACCCTCTGTTTCTGAGGACAAGAAATAAGGGAAGCAGGCTGTGTAGAGGATGCCATGCTATATAAAAATATCTTATTATTAAGCTTATTGTTGGTTTTTTTGTCAAACACTTTTGGAGAAGAGCTTTTTTTTCCTGAACCAAAAGCAGGAGTAAAGCCAAGAATAAAATATCTTGGCCAGATACCTCCTGAAGATTACAAGAGAGAACCAGGGTTTTTTGAGCTCCTCGTTGGAGAGGAAAATGTATTTAAACAGCCTGATTTTATAGGAAAGATATACAGCGTTTTGTCTGTGCGGAATTTTGTTTTTTTCACAGATACATCCCATGCTGTTATATTTTCTTATAATCTGAAAACTGGAAATCTCAGAACCGTTGATCTTCCTATCAGGCTTCAACTTCCGATGGGACTTGCCTACTCCAAAAAACTTGATGTTTTGTTTGTATCTGATGCAAAATTGAAAAAGGTTTTTGGTTTTGATAGAAAAGGGAGGCTCGTTTTTGCAGTAGGAAGGAGGGGGGAGTTCAAAAAACCTGTTGGTATAGCTGTTGATGATAGACTGGAAAGAGTTTATGTTGTTGATACATTTGACCACAGGATAAAGGTTTACGATTTTGATGGGAATTTTATCAGAGGTTTTGGCCATAGAGGAGACCAGGACGGAGAGTTCAATTATCCAACAAATATAGCCATAAATCGAAAAAACAGCAATATATATGTAACGGACACTCAGCTTTTTAGAGTTCAGGTTTTTAACAAGGATTTTGAACATCTGATAACAATAGGGGGTAATGGGAACATACCCGGAAGATTTGCAAGACCAAAAGGAATAGGTGTGGACAGCGACGGAAATATATATGTGGTTGATGCTGCATTCTCAAACATACAGATATTCAACATAGAGGGTGAAGTTCTTTATTACATTGGTGGTGCAGGAACCGGACCTGCAAAATTTTTGCTTCCTGCAGGGCTTTACATTGATGATAAAGACAGAATTTTTGTTGTTGATTCGCTGAATAAAAGGATACAGATATTTAAATATCTGAAGGAGAAAAGATGAGGAAAATAATTTATTTTTTGCTTTGTCTATTTATAACAGCCAATGCATATCAGGGGTTTAGCTGGAAAATTGATCCAGAGTTAAAGAAAAAAGTTGTTGCTGTTGTTGGAGATACAAAGATAACAGAGATGGATGTACAGAGATACATGAAAGTTCTTCTTCCCATGAATTACTACCACAGAACGCTAACAGACGAAAAGCTTAAAGAAATAAGGAAAAAAGCTATTGATGCTCTTATTAATAGAGAGCTCCTTTATTATGAAGCAAAGAAGAAAGGCATAAAAATAAAGGATAAACAGATTGATGATCTTATAGATCAGCTTGCAAAAAAATACAAATCCAAGGAAAAACTTGAGGAACTTATTAAACAGACAGGAATAACTTTAAAACAGTTCAGGTTAGAACTTAAGAAAAGACTGGCTATAGATAAACTCCTTTCAAAGTATGTAACAGTAAAAATAACAGAAAAAGATCTAAAAGAGTATTATGAAAAGAATAAATATAAGTTTAAGGAACCTCCATCCCTTAAAATAAGATACATTTACATTAAGGTTGATCCATCAAAACCAAAAGGAAGGCAGATAGCAAGGGAAAGGGCAAAAAAAGCTTACAAAGAATTAAAAGAAGGGAAAGATTTTGGTGATGTTGCCTACAGGTATTCTAACGATCTTAGCAGAATAAAAGGGGGAGAGTTAGGTTATGTCCATAAGGGAAGATTTGAAAAAAAAGTTGAAGATGTTATTTACAGGCTTAAACCTGGACAGATCAGCGAAATAATAGAGACAGAACTTGGTTTCCATATAGTCAAGATTGAAGATAAAAGACCTGAAAGATTAATACCTTTTGAAAAAATAAAGAAAAAACTGAAGAAAGAACTTGAAGAAAAATACCGCAAAGAAAAGTTTGAACAGCTTCTAAAAGATGCGAGGAAGGATCTAAAGGTTGTTGTTTATAAC
>JALTAS010000245.1:0-2186 GCA_027058925.1 Persephonella sp. | reverse complement strand
ATACGGCAGTAAATAAACAATTGGTGGGAAGGAATGAAAAAAAGTTACCTTATCACTGCAATTTTTACTGGGGCGGCGATAACAAACATAAGTACACTGAACTATTTTGCAATGACAGCATCTGCTTCAATGCAGGGCTACCAGAATGAGAGAAATATAAGACATGAAGCACCTTATAATCCAGAAAAAGATAGAGCTTTGGATAAACCAGAAGGTATTTACAGAATCAGAATGCTCATTGCACAGGCTGGAAAAAATGAAACAAAAGAAAAATTTGAGACAAAGGTAAAGGATTCTTATTACTCACTTCAGTTTGGAACTTTTAAGAAAAAAGAAAATGCACAGAAATTTCTTCAGAAGCTTCCCCCTGATATAAGAGAAAATAGCTTTATTTACATAACAGAAAATGGTTACTACACAGTAAGATACGGACTTTTTGATAATTACAGACTTTTAAAGGATGTTCAGGAAAAGATACCTGTTAGCTCAATTGTTGTAAAAACAGATGTATCAAAAATAGTAAAAGAAAAGATAGTGATCCAGGAAGAAAAACCAAAAGAAGTTGTAAAAAAGGAAACAAAACCCCCAGAAGAAAAGATAGTTGAGGAAGAAGAAACAAAAATAGTTCCAGAATTTGAGGAAGGAGAAGTAAGCATTTTTGAAGAAGAAAAGCCACAGATACCTTTGTACAAAAAAATAGCTGGCGCTATCTTCTTTATTCCTGCTTACATGATAACTCACAAACAGAGAGGTTTCTGGGGAAAGGTTGAGTTTTCTTATAAGATGGAAAAATACAAAGATCCCCACAGAATAACAACCAGAAATACATTCAGACAGTATTACGAACTTAATTATGAGGGGTATATTTACAGCCCAAGACTCCTCACATACAAACTTGGGGGAAATTTCTTAAGAGAAGACTCAAAAATAAAATACGGATCTTCAAGCTCTGACACGACATCAAAACTTTTAGGTTACAACATTGAGCTTAACTTTTTAAAGGCAAGCAGATTTCCAGTAAATTTATTTGCTAAAAAAACAGAATCTCCATTATGGTACACATACTATGACAGAACATCTTATATAGAAAGAAAAACAGATACTTACGGTCTTTATGGAAGTGTAAGATTTGCCATTTCAAACTTTAATTACGGCTACAGACACGAAAAATCAAAATCTGTTGGTATTGATTTCAGGGAAGACAGAAAAAGCGATGAATATCTTTTATCTTATGGAAGATCTGTTTTTAATAAAAATCTGAATATATCTTTTAAGAAAAATGTTGATGATTATATTCAGGAGTATTCATCAACCACAAGAAAAGTTTATCAGGATATTGATAATCTGAATCTTAATTACAGATGGAAAATCAGCCAAAAATCAAACCTTACAGCCGATGCAAGATACTATTCCAATTCATATACCGATCTGAAGGATTATACTGGAAATATCAATTACCTGTGGAACCCATCAGATAAACTAAATGCCCATTTCGGTTTTTCTGCAACAAGATCTGAAGGCAGAAATTACAATCTTACTTTCTTTTCTTTCAATGAAGGTTTAAATTACAGGATGAGTGAAAACTGGAACTTAAGCCACAATCTTATTTTGTTCACATCAACTGGAACAAATGCCGATCAGAAGCTTATCAATACAGGCGTAAATATAAGCTATCACAAAACGCTTAATGAAAAGTTTTCCTATTTTGCAGGAACAGGGATTTCTGGGCAGGCTGAAACAGGTAATATAAACAGGGTTGGCGGAACTGTCTCCCTAAATGCAGGGCTTATCAAAAGATTTGATTTTCTTAATTCTTCTTTCAGTTTGAGTGGTTCAACATCACAGTATAAATCCTCAAAAGATGATAGAAGTAACACATTTAATCTAAATGAAAGATATTTAGCTTACTTTACTAATAATCTCCAGTTTGAACACTACATAAACTACTACTACCAGGACAGTAAGTATTACAGAAAAACAGGGGGTTTTTCTGAAACAAGTTATGACAATCTGGAAACATCAAACTCTTTAAGATACCACAAGATGCTTGGATGGAAAGGAACATTAAACGCAAACCTTGGTGTGAAATATTACTACGGTAAAAAAAGGGCAGAAAGATTTTATCCTTACGGAAGCATGTCAGTCAATTACAAATTCACAAGAATCCTTCTTTATAAATTATCTAT
>JALTAS010000244.1 GCA_027058925.1 Persephonella sp. | reverse complement strand
TTATCGATCTCTGTGGAATATCCCATGTTTTCAACAGGCTCGTAGGTAATCTCTCAAAGGGTTACAAACAGAGGGTTGGGCTTGCACAGGCCCTGGTTCATGATCCAGAGGTCCTGGTGCTTGATGAGCCTACTGTAGGACTCGATCCAAAGCAAATTGTGGAAATCAGACAGCTTATAAAGGAACTCGGCAGAGATAAAACTGTTATACTTAGCACCCATATTCTTCAGGAGGTTACCACTGTATGTGAATCTGTTACTATAATTAACAATGGCAGGATAGTGGTATCAGACAGAATAGATGTTCTCTCAAGCAGATTTGCTGATGAGATTGCAGTATATGTTAAGGTAAAGGTTCCGGATAGGGTAAGAATAGAATCTATAAAGGCTATTGGTGATGTAAGGTCTCTGGAGGTTTTGGATAGTAACAGTTTTAAGATAATTGTCTCGGGTCCAGACCTCATAGAAAAGGTTGCCAAAGAAATTGTTAACTCTGGAGCAGGATTGATTGAACTGCGTTCAGACACTCCTACACTTGAAGAAATCTTTATAAAGGTGGTTACCGAGGATGTCAGTGTTACTGATTAAAATTTGGAGAGTCCTTTCTTCAAGAAATGTTGCCATTGTGCTTTTAGTTGTTGTAACTGCACTACTCCTGATCGGTTCAGTATTGCCAAATCCAAACTACATGTCGGAAGAAGAAATAATAAAACTCAAATCAGACAGCCCCATTACATATTTTTTAGCCGAGAAGTTTAATACACAAAGTATGGCCAAGGGATATTTCTTCGGGTTTGTTGGTGTGTTCTTGATTATATCCACTACGGCTTGTTCAATAGACAGACTCATTGAATACAGAAGAATTAAAAGACTTCCCCTTGAAGGACTTCCCATTGAGAAATATGATTTCAGCGTTTCAGTACACGATACCGATGAGTTTTTAAAAAAGTTAAAAAATACCCTCAGGCTAAGAAGATGGATTATTAAAGAGACAACCGCTGGCAAAAAACACATAGTTGGTGCTGAGAAGGGAAGAGCTGGCTTTTGGGGCTCTATACTTTTTCATGCAATACTGATTACAGTGCTTTTTGGGCTTGTTATCTATTACTTTGTCGGGTTCTACGGTACGATTCTTTTTACTGAAGGACAGACAAAGTTGCTCAGTGAAAAAAGCCTTGAGAGAATATACAGAAGGCCAATACTTGGAGTTAGGTTGCCAAGGTTAAAGATGACGCTTGATCATTTTTATTCAGTTTACTGGAAGGATACAGAGCCTGTAGATTATACGGCTAAGTTTTATATCACAGACCTTGATAGTAACAAGAGATGGGAGCAGGTTATAAAGATAAACGAGCCATTCAGATACAGGGGTATAGATTTTTTGATGGTTCTTTATGGTTTTTCACCTAACTTTATTGTTTTTAATAGTGATGGTACAAGGGTCTTTGATGCATATGTGGCTTTAAGCGTTGTGGAAGGCAGGGAAGACTCTTTTTATGTCCCGGAGGAAGGGCTGACTTTCAAGTGTATCTTCTTTCCTGACTTCAGGGCTGATAAAAAAGGGTATTATTCAGCCACTCCACTTTTAAGGAATCCTGTTTTTCTTGTGAATATTTTAAAAAACGGTAAGAG
>JALTAS010000243.1 GCA_027058925.1 Persephonella sp. | reverse complement strand
GTTTACTCCTTGTCCAGCAGATAAAAATAGATGAGATATGCGACAGGATAAGATCAAAAAGAATATCTCTCTAAGAGGTTGAAAAATGGAGTATCTGGTGGTATTTATAATGCTGGTTATGTCCCTGTTTTTGATCCATAAAAATTTAAACAACAGAAAAAAAGGAAAATGTGACAAATGTAGTCTGATCTTAATTATAACCCTTATTCCTCTAATCTCATTTTCTCAAGAAACAGAAAAACCGTTTATAAAAGAGCACAAACTCCACAAACACAGAATAGATTTTGTTAATTCTACAGTTTTTCAGCAGATTAAAAAATATGGTTCTGTTTACAACACTTCACACGTATTCCTGACTATGGATTTTACAGAAACAGATGAGATATTTATAAACGCTTCTGTTTCCTTTGGAAACGGTCTTAAGAAAAAACTTGAGCGAGAAGGATACCCTATCTCCTCAACAGCAGATGATCTTGAGGATGATCTAAAAAACATAAACAACACAGGCAGGAAATACCTGATGGAGTTTTTTTACCAGAAAAAGATAAAAAATTTTGTTTTAATCGGCGGTCTTATAGATGCTGCGGCATTTGTTGATGCAAACAGGTATGCAAACGACGAGCATACCCAGTTTCTAAATGATGTTTTTGTTAATAACCCTATAGCTGCTATACCTTCTTACAATCCAGGATTTCATATTAAATATAGTTTTCATCAGAATATCTCTGTTTCAGGAGTTTTTATGCAGAATAAACCTGACAATGGGGATGTAGGTATAGCCGAAATTGAGTATGAGACTGAAGATATTTCTGTCAGACCTTACTATTTTTATGTGTTTGGTGGACATGAACACAAGGGATTTGGTGTATCCTCAGATTATGCATTTTCTGACAAATTTGGTATTTTTTTCAGAGGTGGGATATCAAATGTAGATTATGATTACCTGTTGTCTGGAGGATTTGAGACAAAAAAATTGATAACAGACGATAAAGTCGGTGTAGGAGCAGGCTTTATTAAGGGAAAGGCAGGAGTTGAAAATATCCATGTTTGTGAGTGTTACTACACAGTAAATCTAAACAAACATCTTTATATCTCAGGGGATCTACAATACATAAAAGAAAAAAAAGAAAATGTAATACTGGGAGGAAGGTTGTACTTTTCTTACTGAAAAATCAGGCAAAGATTTTTAGCTCTAATATTCTTTTCTTACATTTTGGACAGGGTACGTCCAGAATTCCAACATTTCTTGAAACAACAATAACCTCCTCCCACTGATTTTTACATCTTGGACAGATAAGATTTAACTTTTCAAACCTTACATCAAGTTCCTTTTGTTCATTCATAAATTCTCACCTCCTTTCCTTTTATTTTAGGAGGTGAAAGTTAAGGATTTATTAAGATATGGTTAAGAAGCTTTAAGATTTTTTAGGTATTCTTTCTTCCCGTCCACATACACCAAAACCCACTGGGCAAGCCTTTCTCCCAATCTTTCGCAGGCTTTGATCTCCTCATCTTTTCTTGGCTCACCTGCACATACAGCTCCATAATGAAGTGTAAATTTTTCCCCTGTGTAGTCTGTTACACCAAAGACTAAAAAGCCGTAGTTCATAAGCATTGTAAGGATAGACATGCAGGCAACCTCATTTCCTCCTCCCCAACCGCCTGATGAGGAAAATGCACACCCTATTTTCCCATCAATACTTCCCCACAGATCAACAATACTGTCCCAGAACTTTTTCATTCTCCAAGACATTACACCAAGATATGTAGGGCTTCCTACAGCGATACCGTCGCACCACAATATGTCCTCTTTTGATGCTTCCTCAACAGATTTTATTCTCACCTCAACAGGGAATTTTGAGGCACCTTTTGCAACATATTCAGCCATCTTTTTTGTATGTCCCGTCTCTGTGTCATAAAGAACAAGAACCTTTCCCATCTTTTTCCTCCGTTACTTTATGTTCTTTATGTCCCTTTTGTAAAACACCTGATAAACATTGTAAATGCCGATTATCACCCCCAAGATAATACCTGTTATAGTCCATGAAACTTTCCCTACTCTGTACCTCCCATCAAGCCACCATCCGATGTATGCACCTGCAACAACAGGAAGAATAAATATAATGCTTGCACTTCCGATGTAAGAAAGAGCATACCAAATATTTTTTTCCTTCTTTTTTTCAAGCTCTTCAATCTTTTTCTTTATCTCCCAGAAAAAATCTCCCATCTTATCCCCTTCCCATCTCTACTATCTCTTTTAATATCATTCTTTCAAGGGTTTTTATGTTTTCCCTCAGCCTCTTTTCATAAACCTCTATTCTGCTGAGCTTTTTTTCAAGCTCTTCTTTTAACTGCTGTATAGACTCTCCCTTTATGAAAACCCTCGTTATTACTGAAACAGTATTATCTGAAACATCAAGAACACCATAATCGTAGGCAAAAAAAAGCTTTTTACCTGTTTCATCAATAAAATAACCTACAGATCTGGGCAAAACAGTCATAAACTCCTCATGTTCAGGATAAATACCTAAACTTCCAAGAACATCCTCAAGTGAAAGAAATCTTATTTTGAAACTCTCTTTGATTTCTGGGGTTATAAGATTAAGGGTTAACAGCTTCATCAACACTCCCTATCATATAAAATCTTGCCTCATCAATGTCGTCATACTTTCCTTCCATTATCTCTTTACAGCCTCTGATTGTTTCTTTAAGGGGAACATTTTTCCCTTTTTTTCCTGTAAATGCCTCTGTTGTAAAAAATGGCTGTGTTAAAAACCTTTCAAGCTTCCTTGCCCTCTGGACTATCTGTCTGTCTTCTTTTGACAGCTCTTCCATACCTAACATACTGATTATGTCTTCAAGGTCCTTGTATCTCTGGAGGTGGTATCTTACGTAATTTGCAACATCATAATGCTCTCTTCCAACTATTTCCGGATCAAGAACCTTTGTTCTTGACTCAAGAGGATCTATAGCAGGATAAAAACCTTTTGCCGCCCTCTCCCTTGATAGTATAACAACGCTGTCAAGATGGGGAAATGTGCTTGATGGAGCAGGGTCTGTAATGTCATCAGCAGGGACATATATTGCCTGAACAGAGGCTATTGATCCTGTTTTTGTTGATGCTATCCTTTCTTCAACCATAGCTATCTCTTCCTTCAAGGTTGGCTGATATCCAGCCCTTGCAGGAAGTTTTCCAAGAAGTGTTGATACCTCCATTCCAGCCTGTGCATATCTGAATATGTTATCAACAAGAAAAAGAACATCTGTATTTTTTTCATCTCTGAAATATTCTGCTATTGATAGAGCCGGAAATATAGCCTTTGATCTAATACCTGGAGGTTCATTCATCTGTCCAAGAATAAGGGTCGTTCTGCTGAGAACATCAAGTCTTTTAAGCTCATGCCAAAGTTCGTGGGCTTCCCTTATTCTCTCCCCAACACCTGCAAATATTGACACCCCTTTATGTATCTTTATCATCCTGAATATAAACTCTGTAAGAAGAACAGTTTTACCAACACCTGCTCCACCAAAAAGGCCAACCTTTCCACCTTTAACAAAAGGAACGAGCAGATCAACTATTTTGATACCTGTTTCTAATATCTCCCTTTCTTCCTTTTCCTGTGTTATTCCGGGAGGATTTCTGTATATAGGATACTCAATATTTGATTTTATCTCCCCTAATCTGTCTATTGGATTACCAAACATATCAAGTGTTCTGCCTAATACAGCCTCTCCAACCTTAACCGTTAAATAATTTCCTGTTCTTTTTACACTCATATTTTTTGATATTCCAACCGTCTTTCCAAGAACAAGACATGAAACCACATTGTTTTCTTTTAACAGCTCAACCTCAAGTCTTGTTCCTGTTTCCTCAACAATCAAAACCTCTTTTAAAAAAGGCAGGTCATCTTCTGGAAAAAGAACATCTATAACACTTTCCTTTATGGCAACTATTTTACCGCTCATCTTTCACCCACTATCACTTTGTATGCTGAGATTATTTCCTGAATTTCATCTGTTATCTCTTCCTGTCTGTAGTAGTTCTTTTCAACATCAAGTTTTTTTATGTTTCTTTCTATAGATTTTGAGGCATTATTCATATTCATAAGCCTTACCCCATTTTCTGAAAGGAAAGATTCAATATAAGCCCTGTAAATCCCTGCAAAAAGATACTCAATAATAAGATGTGAAAGTATCTGGGATGGATCCATATCTACAACTGGAGGAAAACTGAAAAGCCTTTTTCTTTCTATCTCAAACGGTATTACTCTTTTATAAACAGGTCTGTATCTTCCTATACCCATGAACTGGTTATAAGCAACGTATATCTCATTGACCTTACCTGAAACGTATATTTCTGACAGATATTCCATCAGTTCACTTGCATAAGAGTAGATTGATTCATAATCAACAGGTGCTTTAAATGTTTTTATCTTTTTATCTGTTATTGATTCATCAAGTTTTTTTCCAACAACGATAAATCCCTCAAAATCCTTGTCCTTTAAAAAAACCTCTTCCATCTTTTTTCCTATCCTTTCGTTAAATAGACCACAAAGTCCCTGATCAGAACCGTAAACGACAACAGCTTTTTTACCTTCCTTGAAAGCAAGTGAAACCTCAGGAAAAAATGAGAGAACTTTCTGAAGGCTGTTAATTATTTCATTCTCGTAATCTCTAAGGCTGTTTATTATATGCTCTGATTTTTGAACATTAAGCGATGCTATAGACTTCATGGAGAGAACTATCTTTCCTATATCCTCAAACTTCTTTATCTTAAGTTCTATATCTTTTGTTGTTTTCATATACTTTCTACCAGCTTTTTTATTTTTTCTTTTGTCTGTTTTGTAAGAACCTTTGATTTTTTAATATCATCTAATATTTCAGGGTGTTCCTCTTTTATTTTTTTCAGAATAAAATCTGCCCTGTCATTCACATTGTCCACAGGTATGTTGTCAAAATACCCCTCATTCAAAAGGAAAAACAGAACAACCTGATGCTCTACCTGATAATGTTTTAGCTTGGGTTGTTTTAAAAGCTCTCTCAGTCTCTTTCCTCTTCTTATTATCTGGGCTGTCTCCCCGAAAACCTTTACCCCAAGCTTTGTAAATATCTCAACCTCAAGAAACTGGGCATAATAAAGTCTTAAAAACTCTGCAACCTCCTTCAGTGCAGGTATCTGGGTTTTTCCTCCTATCCTTGATACAGATTTTCCAACATCAACAGCAGGTCTCTGGTTTATGTTAAAAAGGTTTGTATCAAGGTAAATCTGTCCATCTGTTATTGATATAACGTTTGTTGGTATGTAGGAGGATATTCTTCCTGCCTGTGTTTCAACAATTGGAAGTGCTGTAATTGAGCCTCCATCTTTTATTTTGCATGCCCTTTCAAGAAGTCTTGAATGTATGTAGAATATGTCTCCCGGAAAAGCCTCTCTTCCTGGAGGTCTTTTTAGAAGGAGAGAAAGGGACTGGTATGCAAATGCATGTTTTGTAAGATCATCATAAATGATCAGAACATCTTTTCCCTTATCAAGAAAGTACTCACCTATCGCTGTTGCTGAGTATGGTGCGAGAAACTGTAAGCCTGGATACTGGTCAGATGTCGCAGAAACAATAATAGTATAATCTATAGCATCATATTTTTTTAAAACAGAATAAACATCAAGAACTGATTGTTTTCTCTGCCCTATTGATACATATATACATATAACATTTTTGTCTCTCTGGTTTATTATTGTATCTATGGCGATTGATGTTTTTCCTGTTGATGGATCTCCAAGTATTAGCTCCCTCTGACCTTTTCCTATAGGAAACATAGAATCTATAACCTTTATTCCTGTGTAAAGCTGATCTTTCACAAAATCCCTGTCAAATAAAGCAGGGGCATCTCTTTCAACAGGGTAGTATGTTGTTGTTTCAACAGGTGGTTTTCCATCAAGAGGTTTTCCAAGAGGATCAATAAGCCTTCCAAGCAGTTTCTCAGAAACAGGAACAGAGACTATATACCCTGTTCTGTAAACAGGTGTATTAAGCTCAACATTTTCCTCTTTCTCAAGAATAATAGCAGTCGTTTTATCCTCTTTAACATCTATTATTATCCCTTTAAGATTGTTGCTGAACTTTACCACCTCATAAAACATAGCATTTGGAAGGCCTGATATTACGGCTATACCTTCCTCTACAGACTCAACTATCCCCTGCTCTTTTAAAACAGGTTTAAACTGGTAAGTTTCAACAGCCTCTTTTAAAGCTTCTTTAAACTTCCCAACACTGTCATGTAATCTCAATTTTATCCCTCAGTATATTTTCAAATACAGAAAGCTGTCCTTCTAAAGATGTATCAATCATTTTAGATGCAAGATGTATCTTTACACCTGCTATAAGATTTTTCTTCTCTTCCGTTTTTATAGAAACATCAACACCAAACATATTTTTTATCGCATCTTTTATTTTTTTTATCTCTTTTTCTGAGATCGGAAAAGCTGTTTCCACAATGATTAGATTTCTTTCTTCAAGCTGTTCTTTTATATTATCTATTTCCTGTTTGTTTATACTCTTTATTCCTTCAATAGCGATATCAATAAGTTTCTTGTGGATATTTTTGTCAGCGAAGCCTGAAAGAAGCTTTGAAAGAAAAACAAGGGAGTAATGTATGGTTTCCTCTTTTATCTCATTTAAAACC
>JALTAS010000242.1 GCA_027058925.1 Persephonella sp. | reverse complement strand
GTCATACAAAAAATGGAGAAGTAGAGGAAAGAGTAGCTACTGCTGCTGCTTATTATCCAAAATATGATTCTTCTTGTGGAAAAGTTATAAACTTAGAGCAGAGAATTCAACTTTGTCAGGCTAAATACCAGAAAGTAAAACCATTTAAACTAAAAAGTAAAGAAAATGTAGCTTTAACAACATATCTTTTCTACCTTGCAGCGGGAACTCCTATAAATGTAGACATAACTTCTCCACAAGGTAAAGAATATTATGAATATGGAAGGAAAATATTTACAACTAAAAGAGGAAAAAGAAACCTTTCTTGTCAGGTTTGTCACGAGTTTGCTGCTGGAAAAATATTAAGAATGCAACCTTTATATCCACTTGGAACAAAAGCAATAAACGGAACACCAGGAAGAGCTTCAGCATCATTATGGCCAGCATTTAGAATGACTAAAAATAAAGTTCAGACCCTCCAACAGAGATTTATAGGTTGTCAAAAACAGGCAGGACAAAAACCTCTTCCACTTGGGTCTAAAGAAATGGTTGCTTTAGAAGTTTATGTTAAATCTTTATCAAATGGTGTTGAGCTAAAGACACCTGGGCTTAGAAGATAATTTAGGAGGCGTTTAATGAACCTTACAAGAAGAGATTTTTTAGAGCTTGCAGCGATAGCGGGAATTTCTTTAACCTCAGGTGATGCTCTGGCACAGTTAAATAAAATGAAACCTGAAGAGTTAATGTCATTTAAATCTGTGGGTAATGTTACTCTTCTTCATATATGTGATATGCATGCCCATTTAAGACCTTTATACTGGAGAGAGCCCTCTACTCTTGTATCCCATCCTACCCTCGTAGGTAAACCTGGATTTTTATGTGGAAAAGCTTATTTAGAATACTACGGTGTGAAGTCAGGGACATTAAGAGCATACTTTGATACATATTTAGATTTTCCAGAGCTTGCCCATAAGTATGGAAAAATGGGTGGAGTTGCCTATATGGCAACCCTTGTAAAACAAATCATAGCAGAGAGAGGAAAAGATAAAGTTTTATTTATGGACTCTGGAGATACATGGCAGGGAACAGCAGTAGGGCTATTTACAAAAGGAAAAGCTATCGTTGATGCTCAAAATTTACTTGGCATAGATATTATGGTTGGACACTGGGAATTTACTTATGGTAAAGAGAGAGTTTTAGAGCTTGTTGAAAACCACCTGAATGCCGAGTTTATAGCGCAAAACATTAAAGATGCAATGTGGGAAGAGCTTGTATTTAAACCATACACAATCAGAGAGGTTAACGGAGTAAAAATAGGGATTATAGGAAATGCATTCCCTTATACTCCTATTGCAAATCCTAAGCAGTTCACAGAAGGGTGGACTTTTGGCATACAGCCTGAAAGTTTACAGCAGTATGTGGATGAGCTTAGAAATGAGAAAAAAGTTGACCTTGTTGTTCTTCTTTCTCATGATGGGTTTGCGCTTGACCAGGCACTTGCAAAAATGGTAAATGGAATTGATATTATCTTCAGTGGTCATACCCATGACCCGGCTCCAAAACCTATTTTTGTAAATAAAACAATGATTGTTATTGCTGGGTCTCATGGTAAATACCTTGGAAGACTTGACCTTGATGTTAAAAATGGAAAAATAAGAGCTTGGAATTATAAATTAATTCCTGTTGCATCTAACTTTATCAAACC
>JALTAS010000241.1 GCA_027058925.1 Persephonella sp. | reverse complement strand
CTGCTGATGTTCTTAATATATGTGGGGACAATGTTCTTTTTAATATACATGCGGTTGAGACCAGTCCTTAAAGAAAAAAAACCGCCCCAAAGGGCGGATGGTGTCCAGCAGAGAGATGAGCAACAGGATGAAGGAGATGAGTAATCTTTATATGTATATCTTTTTCAAACATCCATTATCTTTTCCCATTTTTACCAGATTTTTTGTTTCTTCCTCTATATTTTTGAATTTAACATGATTTTTGTAATGATCTTTTATCCTCTTTCTGTAATACAGGTATCCTAAAACACAAACAGCAAGATATGAAAAATACACAACAAATGGATATTTCTCATACCAGTATGTGTATAAAACAACAAGGTTATGAATAACAAAAATAAGAAATATAACTGCAGAACCTATCCATACAGCATAAAGCATGCTGTCAGGCTTATTTTCGTAAGGTTCAAGCCTTATAAGTTCCTCCCTGTTTTTGTTTATCATCTGTTTTATCTTTTTACATTCTGGTGTATCATCCTCCTGAATTTCCTGATAGGCTATCTGGATATTGCTTATCTCACTCTGGGTGTTTAATGTTTTATAATCCTGAAGAAATTTTGGGTTTTTGTTAAGAAGGTAGAGAACCTCCTCTTCGGAGAGTTCTCCTTTTCCTGTTATCTCTTTCATCTCGTTGTATATGAAGGTGTATAATCCCTCTTCTTTTATCTGTCTTGCAACTTTTTTTAAATCAAGCATCACTACCCCTTCTGAACTGCTGCTGCCGTCTCTGGAACTATAACATCCTTTTTGAGCTGCGATGGTTTGAATATACCTATCAGTCCTTTCAGTCCTATCGTTGCGATTATGTTGAACATGAATATGACCCATGCTGCCAGAAGCATAGCACCACATATACCTGCAAGTATCATATATCCTAAAAATTCACCATCAGTGTAAACATGTCTTCTGAGCATCCCATCAATTCCTGCCATTCCCATAAACGCACCCATTCCTATTCCTCCAAGAAGGTGAAGCCAGAAATGCCAGTTAGCCAATTTCTGACTGAAAAGTTTTACAGAGCTGTTTGTCAGTATGGGAAGCATTATGTATATGGCACTGTAAAGTGTCATCGTAAGACCAACAAGTATTGCAACATGGAAGTGTGCTCCTGCAACCCACTGTGTGTTATGGAGTATCCTGTTCATCCCAAGATCAGCCTGTATTATCCCTGCAGGAACAGCAAGGGCAAAGCCAAGAAGTCCTCCAAGTAAAAACTTAAGCTCATTTGTCATTTTGAGAGGTCTTGCAAGCCACAGTGTTGTAAGTGTGATAAAAAAGGCAAGACCCTGTGTTATAAGCTCAAATGCTGTTATCATCTCACCTGATGCTAACTTCATTATCTCAGGCTGAGGCTGATCAGAAAGAAGGTGATGACTCCATACAGCCCATGAAACGATAAGCTCAAGAAGCAGGGCTGCCCTTGCTATATTCTGCATAAATAGGTTTCTTCCTGTTATCAGCATCGCAAGCAGATACCAAGTTCCTGCAACGTATATCAAAACAAGCCCATCTGCTATAAGATCAAGACCCCACCAGAAAACATTTTTGTAAAGAAGAGAGTCAACAGAGTGATAATGAAGTCCCCAATTGAAAACTTGATTTCCGATAAAAAACAGTATCAAAATACCTGCCCCAAGTATAACAAGTG
>JALTAS010000240.1 GCA_027058925.1 Persephonella sp. | reverse complement strand
CACAAAAGGTGTTCCTCAAAAGGAAAAAGAGTATATATTAAAGAAAGTAGAGGAAAAAATAAGAAAATTAGAAGAGATTGTATAAGGAGGTTAATATGAAAAGAGGAACACTTGCAATCATCGTTGGGGTGTTAGCGGGAGCTGTAGGTGCTTATTTTGCAACACAGAGAAAAGATGAGGTACTCCAGAAGCTCAATGAGATCCAGTCCACCATAAAAGAGGCTGAGATTACAGGAAAAGCTAAGGCTATTGCAGGAGATCTTGTTGATAAAATTAAGGAGCTTGTGAAAAAAGGTGACGAGCTTACCAAAGAGCAAAGGGAAAAAATACTTGAGGAAGTAGAGGAAAGGATTAAAAAACTGGAGGAAGTTATAAGGAGAGGCTAATATTCTTAATCCTTATGATTTTTTCCCCATTGAAAAAGACAGATCTTTAAGATACAACTTTGTGGCAGCCCTATATAGGGCTGTTCTTGATTTTTTCTGGGAAGGTTTTGGATATCATGCAGCAGCAGCTTCTTTTTACACACTTATGTCCTTTTTTCCTCTTTTGCTTTTTCTGACGGTTGGGCTTTCTTATCTAATATCAATAAACACAGAAATCATAATTGATGCACTTCAGAAATTTTTTCCTGAGATTACACAGCAGTTTTTACAACTTCTTATAACACTGGCAGAAAAAAGGACTATCTTCGGTTTTATAGGACTTTTTGTATCTTTTTATTTTGCCACAAGTATTTTTACATCACTTCACACAGCTTTTGAGCATATTTTTGGGGGCAGAGAAGAAAGCATAAAAAAAAGAGCTCTTGTTTATATACTGGGAGTTCCCATTTTCACAGTTTCCCTTCTTGCTGTTTATTTTCTTGGAAGTTTTATTTCCTTTGTTTTCAGCCTTATAAAAAGTTTCAGATTGTGGATATATTTTGAGGAGATATTAGGGACTGTTCATCTAAAATTTTTGCTTGATACGATGACAAATGTTAGTCTTATTGTCCAGTTTGTAGGCTTTTGCATAATTCTTTTTATTCTTTATAAATACCTTGCACCCCACTTTATATACGATGTCAGAATAATTTTTTATGTATCTATTTTTGTAGCTATGCTTCTTTTTATTCTGTCTCTTCTCTTCAATAAATACATCCTAATCGCATCAAAAGCAAACCCTATTTATGGGACACTTAGCGGAATATTTGCCTTTCTTGCATGGCTTTATATCAGCTATGGAGTCATCCTGATTGGAGGAAGAATGCTTTACTATCTTGAGGTTCTTGAAAGAAAGTGATCATTCCATTTTTTGTAAGATAATCTGTCATAGATTGAGGGAAATGCCCTTGAAAGCCATATAAAAAATCTGTACCAGCCTGGAAATGTTATCTCCCTTTTTTTCTTTAGGTAAGCTTTGTAAACTGCGTCTGCAAACTTTTCGGGACTGCTTCCAAAGGGAGTGGATGGAGGCTTTTTTGATCCTAACGCCCTTACTGAAAATCCTGTGTTTATCCTGCCAACTATAAGATTTAATATGTGAATATCATCTTCTAAAAGCTCTGCTCTAAGGCTATCTGAAAAAGCATTAAGGGCATATTTAGAGGCACAGTACCCTCCCATATATGGAACATACAACTTTCCTGCAACAGAGGAAACATTTATTATGCTTCCTTTTCTTTTTTTTAATTCTGGAAGAAAAAGT
>JALTAS010000239.1 GCA_027058925.1 Persephonella sp. | reverse complement strand
AGTATAAGAGAAGATCTGCTTAAGCATCTGAAAGATGTTTCAATGTCAGAATTTGAAACTGTTGGAGGAGGTGCGATAGCGTCAAAACTTGTAACAGATATAAACACAATAGATGATTTTATAGGCAAAACAGTGAGCAGGTTTATCATATCAGTCCTAACAATTATCGGTGTTGCTTT
The DNA here is from genome assembly GCA_027058925.1 of Persephonella sp. Lineage (GTDB taxonomy): Bacteria > Aquificota > Aquificia > Aquificales > Hydrogenothermaceae > Persephonella_A. The sequence continues at coordinate 6,737 of JALTAS010000239.1, read as the reverse complement.
TGTTTTGATAATGATAAACTGGAAGCTTGGACTATTAATAGTTTTCTTAAACCCTGTGGTTATATATTTTACAACCGTCGTAGGAAGAAAAATAGGTAAGCTAAAGGCGATTGAAAACAAAGCTGTTGAAAGTTTTCAGGAAAAACTTACAGAAACCCTCGATCTTTTCTGGCAGATAAGAGCAAGCAACAGGGAAGGATCATTTATAAACTCAGTTCTTGAAAAAGCAAAAGAGCTGAAGGAAACATCAATAGAGTTTGGATGGAAAAGTGATGCAGCTGCAAGACTGTCTATGCTTGTATTTCTTGCAGGATACGAGATCTTCAGGGCTGTAAGCATACTTTTTGTTGCTTACTCAGATCTTACCATAGGGCTTATGCTTGCCATATTTGGCTATCTTTGGGTTATGATGACTCCTGTTCAGGAACTGCTGGGTATCCAGTATGCTTTTCATTCGGGAGATGCTGCATTAAAAAGAATAAATGAGCTTCTCCAGATGAAGAAAGAGCCTAAATATCCCCATAGATTAAACCCTTTTAAAAACAGGGAAACCTGTTCCGTAAGGCTCAAAGATGTTTATTTTTCTTATGATGGAATCAACTACATTCTTCAAGGAATAAATATATCTGCTGAAAAAGGAAAAAAGGTTGCCATAGTAGGGGCAAGCGGAAGCGGAAAGACGACACTTGCCCACATTATGGTCGGGTTTTATCCTGTGGATAAAGGGGATATCCTTTACGATGGCATATCGGTAAAAGAAATAGGACTGGATGTTGTGAGAGAAAATGTTTCTCTCGTTCTTCAGAACCCAATGATGTTTAATGATACAGTCAGATTTAACCTGACGATGGGAAAAAAAATCCCGGAAACAAAAATCTGGGAAGCCCTTGAGATTGCCCAGTTGAGAGATGTTGTGGAAAATATGCCCCAAAAGTTAGAGACCCTTATAGGAAAAAACGGAATAAGACTTTCAGGGGGGCAAAGACAGAGGCTTGCCATAGCAAGAATGATACTTCAGGATCCAAAAATAGTTATATTAGATGAATCAACTTCAGCACTTGATACCCATACAGAATACAAGCTTTTTAAAGCTCTTCAGAAATATCTTGAGAAAAAAACAACAGTAATAATAGCCCATAGGTTGAGCACCATTCAGCAGGCAGATTATATATATGTTTTAGACAGAGGAAAGGTGGTGGAAGAGGGGACTCATCAAGAGCTTATGGAAAAAGAAGGACTGTACAACAGCTTTATGAGAAAACATTTTATGCTTTAATTCTATCTAATTTTTCCGATAAAAATTATAAATTAATAACTGGGGGAACATTTGGTGAATTTCTTAAAAAATATGTCAATAAAAACAAAGGTTTATCTTCTTGCCGTTATTCCTCTTTTTACAACACTGATATACGCATTTTTTATTCTTATTGGGAATTATAAAGAGTACAGAAAAGATTCTCTCCTTGAAAAAGATGTTATTCTCTCAACAAAAATATCAGCTCTTGTTCATGAAATTCAGAAAGAAAGAGGTATGACAGCAGGTTTTATAGGAAGTCAGGGAAAAAAATTCAGGGAAGAACTTTCTAATCAGAGAAAATTAACAGAAGAGAAACTGTCCCAGTTCAGATCGGAACTTAAAAAGATTGATACAAGCAGATATCCTGAAGAGATAAGATCTCGTCTTGACGAGATTGATACTCTGTTTTCAAGGTTAGAAGAAATGAGATCTAAGGTTGATTCTCTATCTGTTCCATTAAGAGAGCCTTTAAAATACTATACAGGTCTGAACAATAAACTTCTTTCTGTTATAGGTTCTTTCTCAAAGTTCAGTTCAAACTCTGAAGTAACAAAACAGCTTCTATCTTATGTAAATTTTCTCCTTGCAAAAGAAAAAATGGGCATAGAAAGAGCTGTACTTTCTGCAGTTTTTGCAAAAAAAGGCTTTACACCTGAGCTTTATAAAAAATATATATCATTGATCAGTCAGCAGAAAGCTTTTTTTACCTCTTTCAGAATGACAGCTCCAGACAGATTTGTACAAATATTTAACAGAACAGTAAGGGGAAAACCTGTATCAGAAGTAGAAAGGATGGAAAAAATTGCATTCCAAATAGCTGAAGGTGCAGATTTTGATGTTGATCCAACATACTGGTTCAAAATGATGACACAAAAGATAAATCTCCTGAAAAGTGTAGAGGATTCATTCTCAGATCTTTTAGTTAAAAACATAAGAGAACTTAAATCTGATGCGTTTAAAAAGCTTACTGTTACATCCATTTTTACATCTATCGCTATATTCCTTATCGTTCTTATTAGTTATGTGATGAGTAAGTCAATTAGCAGTACTGTTAAGCTGATAGAGAGGGAACTTAAACAGATAGCAGATCAGAAAGATTTTACTAAAAGACTGTTTGTGGAGACAAAAGACGAAATGAAAAATATAGTTGACTCTATAAACTACCTTGTTGAATCATCAAGGGAGGCTATTGAGCAGGCAAAAATATCATCAAATGAAAACACATCAATTGCCGCTGAGCTTTCTGCTACTGTAACAGAAATAGAGAAAAGAGCTGAGGAAGAGACAAAGATTATAAGTAAAACAACATCCAAAGCTACAGCAATGCAGAAGCCTCTTGAAAGCTCTGTGGTCAAGCTTGATAAAACAAAAGATGAGATCAAAACTGCAAGTAAGCTTTTGAACCAGATAAAAGAAAAAATACTGGAGCTTTTAAACACAGTAAAACAGAGTGCAGATGAAGAAGTCAGAATAGTTGAGGAACTTGAAAGACTCAAAGAATCAACAGACAAAACCAAAGATGTTCTTAAGCTTATAGAGGATATAGCAAATCAGACAAACCTTCTTGCTCTTAACGCAGCCATTGAAGCTGCAAGGGCAGGAGAAGCCGGTAAGGGTTTTGCTGTTGTTGCCGATGAGGTAAGAAACCTTGCTGAAAAGTCAAGAGAGTATGTTGAAAACATCACCGAAACAATATCACAGCTTCTTAATGATATAAACATCATATCTGAAAAAATATCTTCAAATGCAAAAACTGTTAAGATGCTCTCAGAAGAATCACAGAATGTGGAGAAGGATGTTGAGGCTATAACAGAAGTGATGGATAAAACTGTGAGTACATCTGAGGATGCTTCAGACTCTATAAAAGCTATAGTAAACGAGATAAAAGCTCTCATACTTGAGATAGAAAAAATAAATGAGATATCCTCAGCAAATACAAGAAGTGTTGAAGAGATAGCAAAAGCTACAGAACATCTGTATGCGATGACAGAAAATCTCAGCAGGATACTTGAAGAGTTCAAAACATAATTGAATTATCTTCCCTCCGGTATAATATTAATCTATTCTTTGAGCTGGAGGGATTATGGATCTGATTGAAAAACTGAACGATCAGCAGAAAGAAGCCGTTCTACATTTTTCATCTCCACTTCTTGTTCTTGCAGGTGCCGGATCAGGAAAAACGAGAGTTATAACTCACAAAATTATTTACCTTGTCAACAACCTTTCTGTTCCTGTAGATAGGATTCTTGCAATAACATTTACTAACAAAGCAGCTTCTGAAATGAAGGAAAGGGTTATTAAAGCTTTAAATCTGAGTGAAGATCCCCAGTGGATTACGACGTTCCACAGTTTATGTGCAAAAATTCTCAGGATTGAGGCAGAGAAAGTAGGTTATGGCAGAGATTTTGTTATCTATGATGAGGAGGATTCTAAAAAGGTTATAAAGGATATCATTAAACAGCTAAATATAAATGATGAGATATATAAGCCAGAAAGGATAAGAAATGTAATAAACCAGATAAAGCAGAACCTTGATGAGTCTATCATTGATTTTTATGCATTCACAATGCCCCATCTTCCTGAGATTTACAAAAAATACAATCAGAGTTTAGCCCTATCAAACGCAATGGATTTTGATGATCTTCTCCTTAATGTTGTTAAGCTTTTTAAAGAAAATCCAGAGGTGCTAAAAAAATGGCAGTCAAAATTTGATTACATACTTGTTGATGAGTATCAGGACACAAACCTTGTCCAGCACGAGATACTTAAGCTTATTGTTGGAAATAGAGATTGTATAACGGTTGTTGGTGATCCACAGCAGTGCATATACACATGGAGAGGGGCAAACCCTGAAAACATACTTGAGTTTGAGAAGGATTTCCCTGGAACAAAGGTGATAAAGCTTGAAAGAAATTACAGATCAACTGAGAAGATACTTTCTGTTGCAAATAAGGTGATCTCATCTTCTAAAGGAAGATGGAAAGAAAAGGTTCTCAAACTTTGGACTGACAGAAAAGGTGGGGAAGACATATATCTGATTATTTTAGAAACAGATAAAAAGGAAAGTGAGTTCATAGCAAACAGGATAATATCTCTTATAAAGGATGAAGGATACAGTTTTGGAGATTTTGCCGTTTTAATCAGAATGTCTTACATTTCAAGAAACATAGAAGAAGCGTTTGTAAGGGCAGGAATACCATATCAGGTTATAGGTGGAGTAAAGTTTTATGAAAGAGCAGAAATAAAAGATATCCTTGCTTACCTTAGATTTGCACTCCAGCCAAGAGATACCCAGGCTTTCAAAAGAGTTATAAACCTTCCCCCAAGAGGAATAGGCGAAAAAACAATCCAGAAAATACAGGACTTCTACGAAACCGACTGGCTTCAGGCTTTAACCGATGCTTATGAGCAAATGCCTAAGAAAGCACAGTTTAGATTACAGGAGTTTATAGAGCTTGTTGAATACATCAGAAAATACGGGAACAAAAAGCCATCTGAAACAGCAAAACAGATCGTTGAAACCATTAAATACGAAGACTACCTGGAAAGCAAATACAAAGACTGGGAAGACAAGGTGGCCAACATTCATGAGCTTTTTAATGCTCTTAAAGAGGTTGAAAGATCAGGAAAAACATTCCTTGAGTTTTTAGAGGAAAGCTCACTTTCTCAGGCTCAGGACAACCTTGAAAACTCAGATACAGTAAAGGTAATGACAGTTCATGCAGCAAAAGGTCTTGAGTTTCCTGTTGTTTTTATAGCAGGTCTTGAAGATGGAATATTTCCAAGTGGAAGATCTTTTGAAGACATAGAGCAGGCTGAGGAGGAAAGAAGGCTTTTTTATGTGGCTATAACAAGATCTAAAGAAAAGGTTTTTATGAGTCTTGCAAGAAGAAGAGCTTCATTCAGTGGTCATCTCAATGAAACAAAACCATCAAGATTCTTAAAGGAGATAAAAGAAGATCTTAAGATCCTTTCAGACAGAAAAAGATCAACCGGAAGAAGATACAGATCCCCTTCAGAATATGGAAACAAAGCATTTTCTTCAGGAACAGAAATAAAAACAGGACAGCTTGTAAAACATGAGACATTTGGAAAGGGTGTTGTTGTGTCTGTCAGCGGAAATAAAGCAACCGTTTTATTTGAGAATTTTGGTCAGAAAACAATTCTCAAAGATTTTTTAAGCTCTGTTTAAAGTGTGCATAGTTTTGACAGGTCTATCTTCTCAAGAGGTATATCACCTATAAGAACAGTTTTGAATCTTTCAAAACTTTCCGACTCATCTGTAATGTAAATTTTTCTAATACCAGTCCCATTGAACTGTATTTTTTCCCTGTGAAGAAACTCAGCTATAGCCTGAGAAGAATCAACAATCATAAGCTGTGGATAAAGTTTTTTTATTGTTTTTTTTAATAGGGGATAATGGGTACAGCCTAAAATAAGTGTATCTATTCCTTCATCTACCAGACCATCAAGATATTCTTTAACGACGAGCTCTGCGATCTGTCCCTCAACAATCCCTTCTTCTACAAGGGGAACAAAAAGGGGACACGGTTTTTGGTAAACCTTCATATCATTCTTCTCAAGAAGTTTTTTGTAAGAACCACTTTTTATTGTTGCAGAAGTTCCTATAACCCCAACTTTTCCATTTTTTGTAAATCTTATAGCTACCTCAACTCCCGGCTCTACAACACCAATCACAGGTATATCAAGTGCGTTTCTCAGTCTGTCAATAGCGTAAGAAGAAGCTGTATTACAGGCAACTATGAGGGCATCAATCCCGAAGCTTTTAAGGTAGTTTGCAGCTTCAACAGAGTATCTGATCACAGTTTCCTTTGATTTATTTCCATAAGGTACCCTTGCTGTGTCACCAAGATAGTAAATGTCCGCATCTGGAAACTCTTTTGTTATCTCTTTGAAAACTGTTAGACCACCAATACCTGAATCAAATATACCGATACTCATTTTTGTTCTTCCTTGTTTGAATAGGCAACAGGTGCATCAGACCACAACCATTCAAGGTTGTAGTATTCTCTAAGCTCAGGAATAAAGATGTTAACCATAATATCACCGTAATCTATAGCTATCCATCTTCCTTCGTTGTAGCCTTCAACATGGGAAGGGATTATCCCTTTTTCTTTTAGTCTCTGGGTTATCTCATCACATATAGCTTTTGTGTGAACAGGAACATCACCTGATATTATAACCATATAATCAGCTATTGGTGAAACTTTGCCTATCTCAAGGGCTACTATATCCTTACCTTTTTTTTCCTCTGCAGCTTTTATAATCTCATTTAATATATCCTTTGTATCTATTTCTCAGCCCTCCTTCTGCAGTTTTTTTAAAAGATCTTCCATATAATTTTTATATTTTGAGTTAGGGTAGTTTTTTATCGCATGCCTCAGTATGGCAACAGCCCTTTTTTTGCTCTTTTGTATCC
>JALTAS010000238.1 GCA_027058925.1 Persephonella sp. | reverse complement strand
ATTCTGAAAATGTCTCGTAAAATATCTTTGCTTTTTCTTCATTTGAACTTCCTGTCATACTTGCCTTCATAAGCATTGCGATAACATCCTGCACAATTACATCTTTTTTAGCTTTTATATCAACAACAAATTTTCCCCTGCCTTCCTGCACCATATAGATAAAACCATCAACAAGCTTTTTCTCAAACTCTGATTTTAATTTCTCTTTTGATCTTTCCATGTCTTTTATCATCTTTTTCTTTAAATCTTCAGGTTTTAAACCCTTTTTTTCTGCATCTTCCTTAATAAATGTATCTATAATTCCCCTCTCGGCATACTCAAAATGAAAATGCTCAGGTTTTATCTGGAGGAGTTTACTGTAAAGGAGCATCATATCTCCTGTGTGTGGGTTTGATGGTCTTTCTTTCCCTAACTTCAGAAGTTTTTCCATCAAATCTTTACTAATATTTCCGATGGTAAAAGCGGTCTTAATATCAAAAAAGTCCCTAAATTTAACCTCAAGATTTTTTAGCTCAAGCTTAGCTTTTTTCGGATCGTATAAGTACTTTGAGTAAACATCCCCAATTAACTTCTTACCATCTTTTTTAAGATATACAGATATCCCGTAAATAGAGATATCAGCTTCAAGGGGTATTTCTGTCTCTTTGTCAAGCTCGTACTTTCTCAGTTCTATCTTTTTTATTCTGTCAATTTTGTATTCCCTTGTTGAATAATCCTGAATTTTTACATCTTTAAGAGCACCAACCCCGGTTAAAGGATTGTATTCATATTCTGATACTTTAACTTTGTCGCCTAACCCTGACTGTTCAAGATAAATCCGTGCTGTCTCTTTGAACTTTTTTGTTCCGTAATATTTGGCTGTAAAATATCCACCAAAAGATAAAAGAACAGCCCCAAAAAAAATGATAAACAGCAGATTAAACTTTTTCATTCTTCTCCCCCTCTTTCAAACTTTTGTACAAATTTACTATTTCTTTTTTCAGCTTGTCAATTCCTTCAAGTGTAACAAGTGATACAGGAACAAATCTGTAACCTTTACTTTCAAAATATTTTTTTAGCCTTTCTATCTCTGATCTGTCTGAAAGTATGTCTATCTTGTTCCCAACAACGATCTGTGGTTTTTTAACAAGCTCAGGTGAGTACTTCTCCATCTCTCTGTTTATTATTTCAAAAGCCTCTATCGGATCCCTTTCCCTGAAATCTGATATATCAATAACATGTATAAGGGCTTTTGTCCTTTCTATATGCCTTAAAAACTGATGACCAAGACCCTGACCTTTTGAAGCTCCCTCAATAAGCCCTGGTATGTCTGCAAGAACTACAGATTCCCCATAATCAATATGCATAACCCCAAGAACAGGAGAAAGGGTTGTGAATGGATAGTCGGCAACTTTAGGTCTGGCTTTTGTCAAAACTGAGATCAATGTTGATTTTCCGGCATTTGGAAATCCTACTATCCCAAAATCTGCTATAAGCTTCAGCTCAAGTTCTATCCATTTTTCTTCACCTTTTTCACCTTCTTCTGCGTAGTCTGGGGACTGGTTTGTTGGGCTTTTGAATGCGGCGTTTCCCCTTCCTCCCTTTCCTCCTTTTGCCACAACAACCCTCTGACCGGGAAAAACAAGGTCAGCTATGATCTCACCTGTCTGTGCATCTTTTACGACAGTACCAACAGGAACTTTTATAATCAGATCTTTACCGTTTTTTCCGTGTTTGTTATTGCCTGATCCTGGCTGTCCATTTTCTGCCCTGAAATGTCTTTTGTGCTTAAAATCAAGAAGTGTTCGTACAGAAGGATCAGCAACAAGGATAACATCTCCCCCCTTTCCTCCATTTCCTCCAGAAGGTCCTCCAAAAGGAACAAATTTCTCCCTTCTAAAAGCAACACATCCGTTTCCACCGTCTCCTGCTTTCACATATATCTTTGCCCTATCAACAAACTTCATCTATTTCACCTTTTTTGTTTAATTTATGATTATAAAGTCAGCCCAACTTTATTTCTGTCAAGATACCGAAAGGAACACCAAGACCTGTTATAAAGCCTGTTCCCGGCTTTAGAAAAGGAAGAATGCTGAAAATGTCCTGTTTTGAATACTCAAAAAAAACAGAGACAGCATCAAGATCATTCCTGTTTATGAGCTTAAAAACAGCCTGTGTGTTCAGCTGTGACAGAACATACTTACTTATGTTTGCAGGTCTCTGTGTTATGGCTATCAAGCCAAGATCAAACTTTCTGCCTTCTGTGGCTATCTTTTTTGCCATCATGTATGAGATGTTTGATACTCCTGCCTGAATTTCGCCAAAACCTTTTTCAGGTGCAAAATTCTGAGCTTCTTCAAGAATAATAACCCTCTTTTTTGTGTCAGACTTAGAAAGTCTGAATATCTCTTTCATCAAAAGACCTGCTATATTCACCCTCGTAACAGGATCCTCTATCTGCTGAAAGTTGTATATCACAACATTTTTTTCTGATCTTAGACTTTCATCAATTTTTCTTACAACCTCAGGATGTATCCTTAAAGGCTCTTCCTGAAAGTCCTTTTTCAGCATGTCCAGAAATGTAAAAAGTTCCTGTCTCAGATCTCCCTTTATATCTGTCAGCTCAGATGCTTCAATGAGCATATCTTCAAGAGATTTCTCCCTCAAGCCTATTATTTGAAGATCTGGCTTTAAGTTTTTCCTCAGATATGATGAAACCCTTCTCTCTTCTGAGGATCTTTCCTGAAATACAATCCCGTACTGCCTGAGAAGATCATTCAGATTTTCAAAACTTACAGGGAACAAAATATTTGGAAATAAAAGCTGATATTTGTCTTTTACAGATCTTTCATACTCACCGTAAAGATCAAATATATAAACATCTATATCAGAATAACCAAAGTTCTCAAGCATTCTTCTTACAAATGTTGTTTTTCCTGATCCAGTCGTTCCTAATACAGCCATATGCATCGTGTATATTTTCTCAAGATCTATAAAGGCATTCAGATTTGTGTTAAAAAGTTTTCCAAACTTTACAGGCTTTCCCATCTGGTAGCCTGCGTGGTTTATCTGCATAATGTCCTGTATCTCCTTCTGATCTTTCAGTGTAAAAACAAGACTTCCAGCCTCCGGTGGGATCATAGGTGTTTTCAGTATGCTCTCTTTTTGCTTTATCTTCTCCGGATTAAACTCTGCCAGTATTTCAAGCTGTCCTACCTTTATACTTGTCTGTTTTTCATTCAGGTATGCAAGAATAAGCACTTTTTTTATTAATGGGTCTTTTTGTGTCAAAACCATCTCAAGCTTTTTCGGTTCGGTAAAAACTGATCTGTTTATGTAGCTGTAAAATGTTGAAAAGAGAGAGTCATTCAGATCCTTTATTACAGCTATCCTTCCAAGAAGGAAGGCTTTTTCTGATAAAGGTATTTTTACATATGTCTGCTGGGGAAGTTCTTGAAAAAGCAAGATCTCTGAACTGATAGCACTTACAGAGTTCAGAACTACACCTGCTATCTCCTGAAAGATATCAACAGATAACTTTTTTATTTCTTCAAACTGATCTTTTAATCTTTTGACTTCCTCTGTCTCGTCTACTAAAACGGCTGTCTCTATATTTCCGTCCTCATAAAGACCTGCCTTTGTTAAGTTGGCAGAGCCGACGACAGCTACACGATCATCTATTATCACAAACTTTGAATGGATGTTTGGATTAAGGTATATCTTTCCTTCTCTCTCTTTTACAATCTGGAAAATATCTGTGTCTGTTATAAGAAAGTCCTCAATTTCTGAGTTTCTGACCACAAGTTCTATGTTGATATCTTTACCGTTTATAAGCTCTTTTAACAGATCTGATTTGATCCATGGTGATGATACTTTTACTGATTTTTCTGCTGATGAGAAAAGATTTTTTAGTGTGGGAAGTATCTCATCTTTTGGAAGGAGTTTCATTCTTTTAGCCTGCTTTTATGGGTAAAACAGGCCAGATAAGGATAGCCTTACCTGACCGCTTTTTTTACTTTTCCTGCTTTAAGGCATTTTGCACATACGTATATTCTTTTCACAGACCCATCAGGCATCACAGCTCTTACTCTCTGAATGTTAGGTCTCCATACCCTTTTTGTGGTTGTTGCTGAGTGGGCAACCCTGTTTCCGTGAGCTGTTTTCTTTCCACATATCTGACAGACTGCCATTTCTTTCCTCCACAGGTTATTTAATGAAATAAATAATATAACATATATATTAATCTATATCCATCTTACCGGGGTTTATAAGATCCTTTGGATCAAAAACCTTTTTTATACCTCTCATAATCTCAAGCTCAGAAGGTTTAAACTGTTTTTTCATAAATGGTGCTTTTGTTATTCCGACTCCGTGTTCGCCTGTAATAGATCCCCCATAAGACAGGGCAAGCTCAAAAACCTCCTCAACAGCCTTTTCAGTCCTTTTAAGTTCGTCCTCATCACGACCATCAATCATAAAGTTAGCATGGACATTACCATCTCCTATGTGACCGAAATTCACCATTTTCAGGTTGTACTTTTTCCCTATCTCCCTGAGTTTTGGAAGTGCTTCAGGCAGGTAGCTTCTTGGAAATACTATATCTTCATTAATCTTAACCCTTCCAAGTTTTGATACAGCAGGAGATAAGGCTCTTCTTGCCTCCCAAAGTTTTTCAGCCTCCCTGTTATCTTTTGCCACATTAACCTGTGCCCCATTTTTTTCACATATTCTTGCAACTTCATTGATCTGATCATCAAGTGATTTTATGTGCCCGTCAACCTCAATCAGGAGAAGAACCTCTGCATCTCTTGGAAGTCCAAAATGTCCAAAATCCTCAACAGCATTTATAGCAAGTTTATCCATAAACTCAAGTGCTGAAGGCTGAACGCCAGCTTTGAATATATCTTTTACTGTTTTTCCTACAGATGCTATGTCAGAAAAGATAGCCATCGCTGTTTTTGACGACTGGGGTTTTGGTATAAGCTTGAGCGTTATCTGTGTAAAAAGACCCAATGTCCCTTCGCTTCCTATAAAAAGCCTTGTTATGTCGTATCCGGCAACATCTTTCAGTGTAGGTCTTCCTGTATGGATTATCTCCCCTGTGTGTATAACAGTATCAAGCTCCATAACATACTCTCTTGTTACCCCATACTTTACACACCTTGGACCTCCTGCATTCTCAGCAACATTTCCACCTATAGTGCAGAATTTATAGCTTGCCGGGTCAGGAGGATAGAAAAGGCCTACCTTCTCAACAGCTTTCTGAAGCCTGTATGTTATTACTCCAGGCTGAACTCTTGCAACAGCGTTGTCCTCATCTATCTCAATAATTCTGTCCATCTTTTCAAAAGAAACAACCACACCACCTTTTACAGGGAGAGATCCACCTGTGTATCCTGATCCTGCTCCTCTTGGTGTTACAGGAATACCTTCCTCGTAGCAGATCTGAACTATCTTCTGAACCTGCTCCTGATTTTCAGGTATTGCAACAATCTCAGGAAGCATCTTTATCCTTGTTGCATCATAAGAATAAAGAAGTCTGTCCATAGGATCGTCAAGACAGTTTTCTTCTCCTAATATCTCTTTTAATGCTCTTTTTACTCTATCTGGAACTTTTATTATTTCTTTTTGCTTCAGCTCAAACATAAGACCACCTCTACCGTTTTTCCTAAAATAATAAAACAAAAAATAAAAAACTGAATGACAAAACTCACCAACAGTGATCTATTTATTTTATCAACAGATCTATTTAAATAATAAATCACTCCCAAAGTGCTGATACACCTGAAAGATTACACTAACAGTATTGATTTTCAATAAAAAAATCACACTGAATATATATAATAATATCTGAATAAACTAAAGGAGGAATAAAGTTGTTTTTAAGCAGAGATGTTTATAACAAAATTCATATATCTGTTCAGGAACTCAAAGAAAAGATAGATAAAGGTGAGGATTTTATTCTGCTTGATGTTAGAGAACCTCAGGAGTATCAGTTTTCAAGAATAAGGGAAAAAGATGCTATGCTTGTTCCTTTAATGAAGCTTCCAACTGTTATAGGAAAACTACCGAAAGACAAACCTGTATATGTTATATGCAGAAGCGGAAACAGAAGCCTCCAGGCAACATTATGGCTTATGGAACACGGGTATGATAATGTTAAAAATGTTGAGGGAGGTATCCTCGCCTGGAGCGATTTTATTGATCCAACTGTGAGAAAGTATTAAACAATAGAAAGCATCAGATCAAGAGGTTTTCTTGCTTTTTCTATAATGTCAGGTGGCAGGAGGATCTCATTTGTTTCTTTCTCCAAAACATCTGCAATTTTTTCAAGTGTATTTTTCTTCATATCACAGCAGTGGACTGTCCCGCAGTAATCTGCATTTACAGGGAAGATGTAGTTTTTCTCAGGGTTTATCTTTTCAAGCCAGTGCTTCAGCCCAACTTCAGTTCCTATAATCACATTCTTTGCCTCACATGTTGTGGCAAACTCAATAATCTGTGATGTGCTTCCAACAAAATCAGCTATTTTTACAGTTTCTGTGTTACACTCAGGGTGGACAGCTATTTTTGCGTCAGGGTATCTTTCTTTAAGTGCAAGAAGCTGATCGGGAGTTAAGTTAAAATGGGGAGGACAGAAACCCTTCCACAGTATAAATTCTTTTTCAGGTACCTGTCTTGCTACATATGAACCTAAAAACTGATCAGGAACAAATATTATCTTTTTAGCATCCAACTTTTTTATAACATTAACAGCGTTTCTTGAGGTTACTATAACATCTGAAACGGTTTTCACATCTGCGTTTGTGTTTATATAAGAAACAACAACAGCATCAGGGTGCTCTTTTTTCAGCTTTAAAACTCCCTCAACAGTTGCCATATCAGCCATAGGACAGCCACTTTCAGGGTTTGGATGGAGAACCTTTTTATCAGGGTTAAGTATTTTTGCTGTTTCTGCC
>JALTAS010000237.1 GCA_027058925.1 Persephonella sp. | reverse complement strand
ACGATATAGTGAGCGGATGGAGGAAAGATAGGAAAGATGCATTCATAAGCAGAACATTACCTTCAAGAATAGCAAACTGGCTGATATCAAAAGTAACAGGTGTTCATCTCCATGATTACGGCTGTTCATTAAAGGCTTACAGATCTGAGGTGGCAAAAAATTTAGATTTTTATGGTGAGATGCATAGATTTCTCCCTGCCCTATCTAAAGCGATAGGAGCAAAGGTAACAGAAATCCCTGTTAAACATCATCCGCGAATCTATGGAAAGTCTAAATACGGTATTTCAAGAACCTTCAAAGTTTTGCTTGATCTTATTTTAGTAAAGTTTCTACTTGATTACAGAACAAAACCTTTAAGGGTTTTAGGTGGGTCGGGAGCTGTTTTGCTTTTCCTTGGGGCTGTCATACTATCTTATCTTGTTGTTTTAAAAATCGTGATGGGTCAGGATATAGGAAACAGACCTCTGCTGATTTTTGGAACTTTGTTTTTCCTTTCAGGAATACAGCTTATATCAACAGGAATAGTTGCTGAGTTGATAACAAGAACATATTACGAGTCTCAGGGAAAAAGACCTTACATCATCAGGGAAATAATAAGAAATAATAAATTTGAAGTTATTAACAGAGGAGTTGTTGAAGAAAAAAGCCATTAAGATATTTGAGCTGTTAGTTTCTCTAACAGTAACCTTAGGATTTATATACCTGTTTTATAGAGTGATCGGGTTTGAAAAATTTTTAAGATTTTTTTCTGAAATAAATCCTTTTAGCATTCTTACTGCATTTATCCTTTATACAGGATCTTACATAACAAGGGCTTTTAGATGGAAGATCGTTCTTTCACTGAAAGAGTTTAAAAAACTTTTTAAGATAACAGCTTTTAATACCGTTTTTAATATATTTCTCCCTTTTAGAACAGGAGAGCTGTCTTTTTTCTATATGCTGAAAAAAGAGAATATTCCTCTTTCAGAAACTGCTGTAAGTTTTTTTTCTGTAAGGATTTTTGATGCTATCGCACTTTTTTCTGTTTTTGGCATATCACTCTTTCTTTTCTTAGATAAACCCATTTTGTCCATTTTAGTATTAATACTCGCCCCTTTTTCTTTTTTTATTTTTCAGTTTATACTCAGGTATATAAAACATGAAAAGATTCAGGATTTTGAAAAAACAACTCTCAACATCAGAAATATATCTGTTCTCTACCTGCTTTCTATTTTGACTTTTGGTTTAAAATTCACAGCTTTTTATCTTGTTCTTCCTGAAGGAATAGAACTTTCTTTTGTTGATGCATTCTTAGCATCCTCCGCAGGCGATATTACGACTATTCTTCCGATACATGGAATCGCAGGTATTGGAACATATGAAGGAGGATACGCAGGAATACTTGTTCTGTTTGGGACAGATAAACAGACAGCCCTGTTAGGATCTGTATTTGTCCATATATTTATGCTTGGTGGGGCTGCCATAATAGCAGGATTTTCTTATATATTTTTAAGAAGGTAAATCTTTTATTTATTGCCAAAAACCTGCTCTAATTTTTCTTTTACCAGTTCTGTGGTTATTCTTGTAACATCTTCCTTTATACTTTCTCTCACCTTATCCTTAAGATCAGCCTCTACAGTCTCAAAAAGTTTTTCTTTGACTTTGCTTTTTATTTCTTCTGTGGATTCCTTCAGCTCCTTTTCTAACCTATCAAAGAAGTCTTTCTGGAGATCTTCCTTTATCTTTTTGATA
>JALTAS010000236.1 GCA_027058925.1 Persephonella sp. | reverse complement strand
CCTTATTGCAGCAAAAGGAGCGTTGTATGTTCTGGCTATCGGTTCAAAACCTTCAGGAAGTTTTGTAACCCTGTCCCCGTGGGACATCCATACATGTATCTCATTTGGAAGTCCGTAAAAAAGATCTTCATGATCAAGTATCTCCAGCTCAGCCCTTCCGTACTCGTGTCTTTCTGCTTTGACAACTTCCCCTCCAAAATGTTGGGTCAGCAGTTGAAGACCGTAGCATATGCCGAGTATTGGAATATTCAGATCAAATATCCTTTCGTCCGGTTTTGGAGCATCTGAGTGGTAAACAGAAGCAGGTCCACCAGAAAGTATTATGCCTTTAGGTTTGTGTTTTTTTATCTCATCAATTGTTGCGTTATAGGGCAGTATTTCGCTGTATATGTGAAGTTCTCTTATTCTTCTGGCTATGAGCTGGGTATACTGGGAACCAAAATCAAGAATGACAATTCCTGTATGCTCCAAAATATTCCTCCTATCTGTTATATACTTCTTCTAATTCTAACATCTGATCAAGCTCATCTTCATAAAAAAATCTGTCCCCTTCATAAGGCTCAAGTTCATCAAGCCAAATCGCCTCTGGATTATATTTGGCAAAAAATGGCTTTCCTACCCAATCTGGATTCCTTCCCTGAAGGAAATCAAGAACCATAACCTTATCACCGCTGATCTCTGAGATCCCAAGTATTCTCACTTTACCTGGGGTTGCTGACATTGATGGTCCTTTAACTGTTCTTCCAATTCCGCTTACAGATTTATATGCTTCTCTGAATATCTCCCAAGCCTTTACAAGGGGAACACCAAAATAATGCTGTGCTCCTGTATCTCTGGCCATAAACATATAATAAGGAACCATATTCATCTCAACCTGCTTTTTCCACATCTTTGCCCAGACCTGTGGAGAATCATTAATATGCCTCAGCACTGGAGATTGTGTTCTGATAACAGCCCCTGTAGAAAGAATTCTGTCAACAGCCTCCTTAACCTCTTCTGTTTCAAGCTCCTGGTAATGATTAAAATGAGCCATGTAAGCAAGATGATATCCAGCTTCCTTTATCTCTCTAAAAAGTTTTATCAGATCATCTGCATCATCATCCTTAGTAAACCTGTAAGGCCAGAAAGCAAGAGCCTTTGAACCAAACCTTATTGTCTTCAGGTGTGGAATATCAGCCTCAAGTATAGGCTGTATGTACTGTCTTAAAATCTTTGTTTTCATTATGAGAGGATCTCCACCTGTAAAAAGAAGGTCTGTTATTTCTGGGTGTGCCTTTATGTAATCAATTAGTACCTGAACCTCTTTCATAGCAAACTTAAGTTGATCTACACCAACAAACTGGGGCCATCTGAAGCAAAAAGAACAGTAAGCATGGCAGGTCTGCCCCTGCTTAGGAAAGAAAAGTATAGTCTCTTTATATTTGTGCTGGGCTCCGTGAAGTTTAACACCATTGATCTGGGGTATATTATGTTTCTGACCTGCAGGGTGGGGGTTTAATTTCATTCTTATCTCATTTACTTTTTGTTTTATAACATCCTTAGGTGCATTTTCTTTTAAAAGAAATGCTATCTCATTATAGTCTTCTTCCTTCAGCATACCCTTTTGTGGAAATGTCAGTCTGAAGATAGGATCTTTCAGTGGATCATCCCAGTTTATCAGTTTCTCAACAACATAGTTATTTGTTTTAAAGGGAAAAACCTGTGCTACAACCTCTATATCAAACCGCTCTTTTTCTGATAATCTTTTCCTTATCTGGGGTATCTCCCTAAAATTACTTACAGTGTAACTTCTATACTTCATAGGTAATAACCTCCGTATTTAATCACCGGAAGGTGGAAGGTTATTATAAATTAACTGATTTTTGTATGCAAACAACCTGCCAAAAGCATATACTAATATATTATGGATCTAAAAGTTGAAAATACCAGACTTGAGAATTTTTCACAGGAAAAAATAGATGATGTTATTGATATACTTATGGATGCTTATCAGGAATATCCTGAATATGGCGAAGCAAGTAGAAAACATGCAAAAAGGTATATCAAATGGCTGAAAAAACATTCAACATTTTTTAAGATCTTTTATCACAACGATAAACCTGCGGGGTTTGTTGTTGGAGACAGCAACTGGATAGATCTCAAGGGGGAGAATGTTGGAGAGATCCACGAACTTTCTGTTAAAAAAGAGTACTGGGGTAAAGGGTACGGCGATTTTCTTTTGAAACAGATTTTAAAACATTTTAAAGAAAAAGGGTTAAAAAAAGCTTCACTGTGGGTCGGCGAAAAAAACAAAAGGGCGATTGATTTTTATAAAAAACATGGGTTTAAGGAAACAGGTCTAAACTACTACGGCTGGTTAAGAATGGAAAAGAATTTATAAAGAACCTGATACATTGAGTATAATTCTTCAACAGATATGTTCTCCCTTTCTGTATGACAGTCTGCAAGACCACAAAAGCCAAAAACTAAACATTCAAGCCCTGCTTTGTGAAAGTTTGAAGCATCTGTCCATGATGGCATTATTCCTTCTTTTGGTTTGTCTCCAAGAGCCTTTTCGTAAGATCTGCAGAGTAAATCGTACGCATTCCCCTTTTTAAAGGTTAAAAACCCCTCAAAATCTTCCACCTCAAGTTCAATACTGTATCCAAACCTGCCAATCACATCTGATAGCTTAGCTTCAATATCGGAAATAAGCTCATTTTCAAAAACTTTGAACTCACAAAGAAGATGTGCTTTTTCAGGTACAGCATAATGATCCCATCCGCTGACAAACTTTATTATGTTTACAGGTCTTTTTAATTCTTTTTCAATCATATTTATAACTTTGAAAGCCTCTTTTGATGGGTTTTTGAACTTCTCAAACTCTGAACCGTGAGCCGAAGGAAGTTTTATTCTCAGGCTAAACTCGTAAGATCCCATCTGCTTTGTGCATATTCTTCCATAAGTAGGTTCAAGAACGATAACAGAAGTTATCCCGTCCAGAATTTCTACAAGCCTTTCAGATCCAAGAGCTGTATTTTCTTCCTCATCAACTGTAAATGCTATTGATATAGGTATATCTTTATCAGGGTTGTTTTTCTTGAAATCCTCAAGGGCTATTATGAGAGAGGCTATTAAACCTTTTGTATCACAGGCTCCTCTGCCGTAAATTCTGCCGTTTTTCTCAATAGGAGAAAAGGGATTTTTCATATTTAGAGGGGGGACGGTATCAACATGTGTATTTATTAAGACAGGTTTTTCTGGGGATATGCTGTAAACATTATAAAGGTTTCTTTTCCCAACAGGCTGATTGTTAAAGCTGATAAAGGAAAGCCTGTTTTTGATATAACTGTTTATTCTGTCGCAGTCTCTGTGGGAAGGAATAGAGATAAGATTGTACAGCTCTTTTTTTAGCCTGTTAATAAGACCTTTCTGCATATCTCTGCTCTTTCCAGGGATTTCCAAGAATGTGATAACCCCTTTGCTCCCAGTAACCGGGCAAATCTTTCTCCATAAACTGTATTTTATGAACAAATTTTGCACTTTTCCAGGAGTAAAGCTTTGGGACAACAAGCCTAAGTGGGTAGCCATGATCTGAAGGAAGGGGTTTATCAAA
This sequence comes from Persephonella sp., assembly GCA_027058925.1. Classification (GTDB taxonomy): domain Bacteria; phylum Aquificota; class Aquificia; order Aquificales; family Hydrogenothermaceae; genus Persephonella_A. The sequence goes on along the minus strand of JALTAS010000236.1, from coordinate 3,380 downwards.
CAGTTTGTATGCAAAAATTACATCTTCATCAAAAAAGTACTCTACAGGTATGTTTGTTGTATATCCATAAAGGGAATGCACCATAACAGATCTGACTGTTGGTTTAATCCGAACCAGATTTTTTATCTGATTAACATGAAATCCTGTCCATTTCACATCAGGACAGCTCCATCTTGTAACGCAGTGAAAATCTGCTGTAAGCTCAACAGTCTCAAAGCTGATAATATTGTTCCAGCAAAGAATTACAGCCCTTTCAACTTCGCCAAAAATGTGCAGTCTATATTCAGAAAGATCTATTTCAGGCGGTTCGGATACACCAAGCACATGAAGCCTGTTGCTCCAGAACTGACCCGGAGGAAGCCTATCAGGTCTTTTATTAATAGGACTTACAATTTTCTTCAATTCTGATTTCCGTTACATTTTGGACAGATGCCTGAGAAAACAACATCAAAGCTCTGTACCTGATAACCTTCCTTTCTTAGATCGTTATGTTCAATATTTACTATCTTTCTGTTATCAATGTCATATATGCTGTTACAGCTTAAGCATTTGAAATGGAAATGCTGATCAACCCTTCCGTCAAATCTGCTTTGTTTTCCGTCATTAAGCTCAAGAATAAGACCTTCATCTTTAAGTATCTTCAGATTTCTGTAAACTGTGCCGAGACTGATATTAGGGATAACCTGCCTGGCCTTCTCATATATCCAGTCAGCTGTTGGATGGATATCTGTTGATCTCAAGATCTCAAGTATTACTTTTCTCTGCTGTGTATTTCTTCTTTTAACGTTTTTTTCCATCTGCTGCCACCTTCATAATATTTTTGTTTTTTATTAATTACCCCAATTTATATAATAACTTCTTGTTAGGAAAACCATGATTTACCCCATATATATTAAAAATCAAAAAATTTGAATATTAATATTATATTATAAACACCAGACAAAATTCAATCTAAATAATAACTATTATTATATAATAAATATAATTACAACTATTATGGTGTCATCATGAAAAAAGTCAAGATTGTGGCAACAATAGGACCGGCGACCTCTTCTGAAGATATGATTGAAAAATTGATGATAGCAGGAGTTGATGTTTTTAGATTCAACTTCTCGCATGGTGATTATAAAATGCACAGTGAAAACATGAACAAAATCAGAAAAGTTTCAAAACAGTTAGGAAGAGAGGTTGCCGTTCTTCAGGATCTTTCAGGTCCAAAAATCAGGATAGGTGATGTTAAAGAACCCTTTTATCTACATTATGAAGACAAGATATGGATAGTAAAAGAACAGGTAATCGGAGACAAGGAAAAAATAAGCCTTAACCATCCTGAGATTATAGACAAGTTAAAAGAAGGGGACAGAATATACATATCAGATGGTATGATAAGATTGAAAGTGATAGAAAAAACTAAGGATAAGGTTCTTACCAAAGTTATTGTTGGCGGAATGATATCCTCAAAGAAGGGTGTAAACTTTCCCAGTGTAAGGATAGACATTCCAGCCCTTACAGAGAAAGATAAAGAAGACATAAAGTTTGGCATTAAGATAGGAATAGATTTAGTTGCACTATCTTTTGTGAAGTCTGCAGATGAGATAATCAGCACAAAAAAGTTTATTAAAAATAATGGAGGAGATGCTCCTGTATTTGCCAAAATTGAAAAACATGAGGCTATTGAAGATATAGACAATATTATAGAAGTGTCTGATGGGATAATGGTTGCAAGGGGAGATCTGGGTGTTGAGATAGATATGGAAAAAGTTCCTGTTCTCCAAAAAATGATAATATCCAAATGTAATGATGCAGGAAAGCCTGTTATTACAGCAACCCAGATGTTAACATCAATGCTGACATCACCAAGACCTACAAGGGCAGAAGTCTCTGACATAGCTAACGCCGTTCTTGATGGCACAGATGCTGTAATGCTTTCTGATGAAACAGCCGTGGGAAAGTATCCTGTAGAAGCTGTTAAAGTGATGAAAAGAACGATACAGGAAACAGAAAAGATATACCCATTTTACAAAAATATGCCTGTTGATGGTGATGTTACAACAGCGGTTGCATCTGCAGGAAGCAGTCTTGCAAAGGATTTAAACGCCAAGGCAATAGCCTCCTTTACAAGATCAGGAAGAACAGCCATCAATGTAGCAAAGTTCAGACCAAAATGCGAGATACTTGGAATAACACATGATATTAAGACTTTTAGAAGACTAAACATAGTCTGGGGTGTCAGACCTTACATGATAATTGGGGAAAACCTCAACACAGACCAGATGTTAAAAAGCTTTGTTAAAAAAGCATATAAAAAAGACTTTACAGAAAATGATATAACCATTGCACTTCTTGGTTTCGTTGGAGGCGTGACAGGATCAACAAGCATAGTGAGAGTATTGAGAAAGGAGGACATAAAACAGATTATTGGGAAATAAACCTTTTTCTCAGTATTTTTATAAAATATATTGCCGAGCTTTCCCTCAACAGGTATGCAGATAAAAAATAGATAAATACGCCTGATATAACTCCTCCAAATACCTGCAAATAAATATTAACCACCACTTCCTTCAAAAAAAGAATAAAAATGACCATCACAATTCCAGAAAATGAAGTTTTTAAAAAGGTTTTAAAAAGCTCTTTAAGATCAATCCTAAATTTGGAAAAAAAGTAAAGATACAAAAATCCTGATATACCTCCAGCTGAAGAAGCCAGGGCAAGCCCAAAAACACCCCAACCGAGTAAAAATCCAAAAATCAGTGCAAGGATTATGCTTATCAAAAGTCCAAAAACTGTTGAGTACAGAGGGGTTTTTGTATCACCGATAGAAAAAAACGCACTTTTAATAGGTCTTGTGAGAGCATAACCTGTGAGGCCTACTGAGTATCCAAGCAGAGCAAGGTATGTTAGATCTGCATCGTGATAAGAAAAGCTTCCCCTCTGCAGGAGTGCAGTAATTATTTCTTTTCCAAGTACTACCATACCTAAAGTTGCAGGAATTGATATAAAAATAGCAAATTTAAGGCCGGCATTAAGATCATTTAAAAAGGCTGTTGTGTTGTTTTCAGATCTGTGTTTAGATAGAGAAACGAGAAGGGCATTCCCAACACCGATGGCAAAAATACCTATAGGAAGCTGAAATATCCTGTTGGCATAATAAAGATAGGATATCGCACCACCAACAAGAAAAGAAGCGATAACAGTATCAACAACAAAAGCAAACTGACTGACCCCAAATGAGGCAAATGCAGGAATTAGCCTTTTGAATGTCTCTTTTATCTCAGGGAGCAGCCTGAAAGAAAGATTTATCTGTATCCTTTCTTTCATCAAAAGGGGTATCTGGATTAAAACCTGAAGGACACCTCCAACAACAGCCCCAATCGCAAGAG
>JALTAS010000235.1 GCA_027058925.1 Persephonella sp. | reverse complement strand
CTTTTTACAAGGATGGCCATATACAAGTTTCTTTTAAATCAGTAATTTCTAATTCCTCACATTCTTGAATAAAAAATCAAACAGTGTTATATTTTTAATTTCAAATCAGGAGGAGAAAAGTGAAAAGAGACTTTTTGAATATCTCTGATCTTACCAAAGAAGAGATTTTACAAATAATTGATTATGCAAAGAAGCTTAAAAAAGATAAATTTTGTGATCAAACGCTTAAGGGTAAATCAATAGGCCTTATATTTATGAAACCATCAACAAGAACAAGGCTTTCATTTGAGGTTGGCGTTTACCAGATGGGAGGACAGCCTCTTTACATAACAGGATCTTCAACACAGCTTAGCAGAGGAGAAGATATTAAAGATACAGCAAGGGTAATGGCAAGATACCTTGACGGCATTGTTATAAGAACTTTTTCTCATCATGAGGTTCAGCAGTTAGCAAAATATTTTGATAAACCTGTGATAAATGCTCTCACAGATTATCTCCATCCCTGCCAAATACTTGCAGACCTCCAGACAATTTATGAAAGATTTGGAAAAGTAGAAGGAATAAAGGTTGCTTTTGTTGGTGATGGCAACAATGTTGCAAACACATGGCTGATAGCAGGTGGAGTTGTTGGATTTGATGTTTCTGTTGCTACCCCTCCAGGCTATGAACCTTCAGGAAAAGCTGTTCTGGAAGCTGTAAAACATGCAGAAAAAACAGGGGCGAATATAAACATAACCAATGATCCAGCTGAAGCTGTAAAAGATGCAGATGTTGTATACACAGATGTATGGGTAAGTATGGGTCAGGAAGGGGAAAAAGAAAAAAAGAAAGATTTTGAAGGTTTCCAGATAAACAGACAGCTTTTAAAATATGCATCAAAAGAAGCAGTGGTTATGCACTGTCTTCCTGCACATAAAGGAGAGGAGATATCTGAGGATGTTTTTGAACAGTTTGCAGATGTAATATTTGATGAGGCAGAAAACAGACTACACTCACAAAAAGCATTAATGAGCTTTTTATTTCAATAAAACAGGAGGATGACAATGGAGAAAAAAAGATCAAGACCTGTTTACAGAAGACACGACAGAAATCCACTTCCATTAATGGATCCAGAAAGGAGAAAACATACCTTTAAAGAGTTTATATTAGGGTTTGGACATACCTCTGCAAAAGATGAATCTTTTAGATGTATCCTTTGTAGAAAGCCCCCCTGTACCCCCTCTTGTCCTGTGGAAAGTGAAATGGAAAAATGGATTGAAAAAATACAGCAAAACGATATATGGGGTGCTTATAAAATATTAAGACAGAAAAACCCTTTTTCTTCAGTCTGTGGAAGAGTCTGCCCACAAGACAGACTTTGTGAGAGCACATGCGTTCTCACATTTAAAGATAATGGACAGGCTGTCAGTATTGGGGGTTTAGAAAGATTTGTTGGTGACTCTGTCAGAATGTCAGGAATAGAATGGGTTGACGAAAAAGAACCTCCTACAGGTAAAAAGGTGGCAATAATTGGAGCTGGACCTGCAGGGCTTTCAGCTGCCTATTTCCTTGCCAGAAAAGGTCATTCAGTTACCATATATGAAGCTCTTCCCTTTACAGGGGGAGTTATGAGATATGGTATTCCGATGGCAAGACTTGATAGGGATGCACTTGATTTTGAGATAGATCTTATAAAAAAGCTTGGAGTAAAAATCAACACAGGTGTTACAGTTGGTAAAGACATTCCAATAGAAACACTTATGGAGCAGTTTGATGCTATTTTTATAGCGGTTGGTTCAGGGAGAGGAAAAAAATTAGGGATTCCTGGAGAAGATCTGAAAGGTGTTTATACAGCTATAGGTTTTCTTATGAAGCTTAATGTGGGACATGTTCATCCACTCCTTGCTCCTGAAGAAGATGTAGAGCTTCCTAAAAACAAAAAAGTATGCGTAGTTGGTGGTGGTTTTACAGCTGTTGACTGTATGATAACATCTATAAGGCTTGGAAATGAAACACACCTTGTTTATAGAAGAACAAGAGACACATCCTCTGCAAAAGACGAAGAATGGGATCATCTTGCAGAAGAAGGAGGTATATTTCACTGGTTAACTCAGCCTATAGAAGTAATCGGAAATGAAAAAGGAGAGGTTGTTGGATTAAAATGTATAAAAATGGAGCTTGTTCCTGACGAAAAAGGAGGAAGGCCAAGACCTAAACCTGTTGAAGGATCAGAACATGTAATAGAGTGTGATGCTGTTATTATGGCTGTGGGACAGGATTACAACGATGTGGCATACAAAAATATACCTGGGTTAAAAATAGACAAATGGAACAATCTCTCAACAGTTGACAGCAAGTACAGAACAAATGTGGAAGGAATATTTGCAGGTGGAGATGTGGTTAATGGTGGTGATACTGTTGTAATGGCTATAAGACATGGAAGAGATGCTGCCCAATCTATTCATGAATACCTAATGACAGGTAAGTGGGAGTACGATAAGGAAGAATAAAGCAAGGGGCTTTTTGCCCCCTTTCAGAACATTAAACTTCAGGGGTGGAGGGCTATGAATATACAGAAGTTAATAAACAAATCCCAAACAATTCTTGCCCTTGATAGGGAAACAGGAAAGGTAATTTTCAGTATTGAATCAGTCCCGGCAGATATCAAGAGGTTAATTGATTCACTTGGAAAGATGAATTTTAAAGTAACACAGATTGAAGCTGAAGGATGGAATATGATATCAAGCAAATATGTTCTTCATCCTGTAAATATTACAGGAATTGCCTCCGATAAGTACACACTTCTCCAAAATGATACTACTACAGCTATAATAAAAACTCCTGAAAAACTTAAAAAATTCTTCTCAAATGTGAAAAAAAGGCCTCTAAGCGACCTCGTTTTAGGTAAGTTTATTGAGGTTACAGGTGTTATATCACCATGCGGAGAAGAGTATGACATTAAAGGAGATCTTAATGAGGAAGAAACAAAGCTTTTAAACAGCATAATCCACGCAAATGACAGCATTGCCGGCCTTACAGGAGAAATGCTCTCTTTAATATCAGGAATGATCTGGTATCCCTTAAAAGGTTGGTTTATATCAGGAAAAGAACATGCTGTCGTATCTATATTTGGAAAATGGGTCATATTAGACAGTAAAATATTTGAGGAAATACTGATAATAGAGGGGGATTAACCCCCTTTTTTATTCTGGAATTACTCTCATAAGACATTCATCAGGATTCACCTGATCTCCTTCCCTTACATAAATTTCTTCAACAACACCACCAACAGGTGAATGTATCTCATTTTCCATTTTCATTGCCTCAACAATAAGAAGTACATCTCCTTTTTTGACCTTATCTCCGGGAGAAACCTTGACAGAAACAACTTTTCCAGGCATTGGAGAACTTATATCACCCACATCAACAGCTTTTGGTCTTTTTCCTGCAGGAACACCGGCTTCGTAAGGAAGGGTTTCCATTCTTTCACCTACTTCTATCTCTCTAATGGGCTGGACTATAGTTTCTTCAAGCCTTCCATCAACCCTGACAAAGTATGGAGTTCCGCCTTCCACAGGACTTCCTACACCAGCTATCTGGATGTGGTACGTCTCCCCATGTAATGTAATGTTAAACTCTATAGGTGCTTTAGTAAGGCAGGCTTCCTCTTCTGTAATTTCTTCAATTTCAGGGGGAAGAGCTTCTCCTTTCTCATACTTCTCTCTCCACTCAAAGAACTCCTTTGCAACCTGAGGGAAAAGACAGTAAGAAATAATGTCCTCTTCACTCCTTGCCCCGATTTTTCTTGCTTCAATTGAACATTTATCAAGCTCAGGCTCAAGAAGATCTGCAGGTCTCACCTCAATTGGCTTTTCATCCCCTATTATTTTTTCCATTATCTCTGGTTTTATTGGAGCAGGAGGTCTTCCATAAAGACCTTTCACATAATCTTTTGTTTCTTTAGTCACAACCTTGTATCTTTCTCCCTGTAAAACATTCAGAAGTGCTTGAGTTCCTACAATCTGGGATGTTGGGGTTACCAGTGGAGGATAACCAAGATCTTCCCTTACTCTTGCAACCTCTTCTTTAACTTCATCAAGCTTATCCAGAGCATCATTTTCTTTTAGCTGTGCTATGAAGTTTGACATCATACCACCTGGAATCTGATGTATCAGCACCTGTGAGTCAGGCCATTTTTCAGCAGTATCATACTTTTTGTACTTTTTCCTTACCTCTTTCAAATACTCAGCAACTTCCTCAACAATACTAAGATCAATTTTTATGTTATATCCAAACTCTTTCAAAACATAAACCATCGTTTCATTTGGAGGATGTGCTGTAAGCCAGGACCATGTAGAAACATCTGTGTCAATTATGTCAGCACCAGCTTCAACAGCTTTAAGTAAAGTCATTTCTGCCATACCGGCTGTGGACTGGGCATGCAGATGAACAGGGAGTTTTATCTCTTCTTTAAGCCTTCCAACAAGCTCATAAGCAACCTTAGGGGAGAGTATTCCAGCCTGATCCTTTATTGATATTATATCCACCCCAAGATCTCTCAGCTGTCTTGCAATACCTACAAAATAATCAACAGTATGAACGGGGCTTATGGTGTAGGACAGTACACCTTTTACAATCTTGTTTTCCTCTTTTGCCACTGATATGGCAACTTCCATATTTCTCACATCATTTAGAGCATCAAAAATTCTGAAAACATCAATACCATTCTCGGCTGCTTTCCTGACAAAAGCCTCCACTACATCATCAGCATAATGCCTGTATCCTACAACATTCTGCCCTCTCAAGAGCATCTCAAGTTTTGTATTCTTTGCAACATCTCTTATCTTTCTTAACCGTTCCCATGGATCCTCTTTCAGATACCTGAGACAGACATCAAATGTTGCACCACCCCATACTTCTAAAGACCAGAACCCTGCCTTATCAAGTTTTTCAGCTGCAGGGAGGAGGTCTTCTGTTCTTACCCTTGTTGCAAGTAAGCTCTGTTGACCATCCCTAAGGGTAACATCAGTAAACTCAATGGTTCCGTCCATATTTTTCTCCCATTTTTCTTTTTGGTTGATATAACTGTAAAGACTCCCTATATTATACAATAATTAAAAATCATATAAGCCCTGTAAGGGGGAGAAAAGTGGTGTTAATATATGGTAAAGGAAAGACAGGAAAATCCGTCTCTAATTACATGGATACAAGATCAATACCTCATATTATCAGGGACGACAATGATTTCAGAGAAGAAGATCTTGAAAAGGTTAATACTGTAGTTGTTTCTCCAGGAATTCCCTTTTATCACAAAATTTACAAGCTTGCCAGAAAAAGAGAGATAGAAGTAATAGGAGATATTGAGTATGCTTATAGGCTTTACAAAGGATACCTGATTGCCATAACAGGAACAGATGGAAAAAGCACAACGACCCACATTATAGGTCAGTTTCTTAAAGACAGAGATCCTTTTGTTGGGGGAAATTACGGGGAACCTTTCATTAATGCTGTTAAAGAAAATAGAAAGGTTGCCGTTCTTGAGCTGTCCTCATTCCAGATATACTCCACAAAAACTTTTAAGCCAAATATCGCGGTTCTTTTGAATATAGATGTTGATCACCTTGACTGGCACAGAAGGAAATCACATTATCTTCTCTCAAAGTTCAAAATTTTTAAAAGGTTGGATAAAAAAAACACAGCCATTTTAAACTTTGATCAGGAAATTGTGAGAAATACAAAAACAAGAGCAAAAAAGTATTATTTTTCTGTTGAGAGATTACCCTCAAGGTATGAAGGTGTTTATTCCTGTGGAAATTCTCTTATAATAAAAACCCACAGAAAGATAAACAGAATAGATATATCAGATTTCAAACTAAAAGGAATACACAACATACAGAACCTGATGGCCTCTGTTTTAACAGCTTTCATTTCAGGTGTCCCAATTGAAGAAATAGAGAAAAAAATACCACAGATAAAACCTCTTCCATACAGAAATCAGTACATAAAATCCGTAAACGGGATTGATTTTTACAACGATTCAAAATCAACGACTGTTCAATCTGTTTTAAAAGCGGTTGAAAGTTTTCCAGATAGAAATATCTACCTCATATTAGGTGGAACCTACAAAGGCGGTGATTTCTCACCTTTAAAAAACTACAGAAATATAAAAGGGATTTTTATAATAGGCAAAGATAAAAGACTTATAAAAAGCATGATAAAAGACAAAAATATTTTTCTGTCTAAAAGCCTTGAAGAGGCTATAAAGAAAGCTGAGAAAAAAGCCGAAGCCAAGGCCGAGAAAAAGCCAGCGGCCAAAGCCAAAGCGGAACCAAAAGCCAAGGCCGAGCCTAAAGAGGCTTAAAGAAAAGAAAAAGACGCTTAATGAATTTTTGGACAAAGCGAGAAAAGAGGCAGCTAAATTAAATATTGGCACACATGCCGCGAAGTTCTCACATCCTAATGCAGACTCCTATATTCCACGAGTAGTTGGTAATGAATTAGTAGGTGCTGATGGAATAACACTTGGCTCACCTTCGATATCGCCTACTTTCCAGGTTGAAAGACATAAAGATGGTTTATTGCGTTCAGGCAATGCTACAGTGTCGTTTGATGTCATAGTATCGGCAAATTATTTAGCCACAGAAAAATTTCTAAGTTTGATATTAAGTGATGCGCAGTCATATCAAATTGCGTAGGTACAATCGACACATAATTATTGTCCAAAGCCGACATATCTGTATCATCCCCATTGTCGTAGTCATGAAACTCACCAGTTAGCCAATAATATTGCTTTCCCAAAGGATCAGTACGTTCATCAAAGGTGTCATCCCAGAAAGCACGGGCTTGACGACAAACTTTCACACCTTTTATTTCATTCAATGGCAATTTTGGAATATTAACATTCAGACAAATTCCTTTTTCAATTTTTTTATCTAGCGCTTCTTTTACTATCTTCTTCACAAAATGCATAGAAGGCTCAAAATCAGCATCCATATCATAATCTAACAA
>JALTAS010000234.1 GCA_027058925.1 Persephonella sp. | reverse complement strand
AGGTAGCACAGGATCTGATAAAACTTTACTCTGAAAGAAACAGCATAAAAAGAGATCCCTTTACTGTTGATGATGAGATCATAACAGAGTTTGAAAAATCCTTTCCATATGTTGAAACCCCTGATCAAATGAAGGCTATTATTGATATAAAAAAAGATCTTTCTTCTGAAAAACCTATGGAAAGGGTTGTATGCGGTGATGTGGGGTTTGGTAAAACTGAGGTTGCATTAAGGGCTGTTTTTATCGCTGTGATGAATGGGAAGCAAGCGGCTGTTTTGTCTCCAACAACGGTTCTTTCATATCAGCACACCAAAAATTTTAAAGAAAGACTTGAGCCTTTCGGGGTCAGGGTTGAAAATCTGTCAAGACTAAAATCAAAAAAAGAGGTACAAAAAACACTGGATGATCTGAAAGAAGGAAGGATTGATGTAATCGTCGGGACACACAGAATTCTTCAGAATGATGTGAAGTTCAAAAATTTGGGAGTTCTTGTTATAGATGAAGAGCACAGATTTGGTGTAAGGGCAAAAGAAAAAATAAGACAGATAAAGAAAGATGTTGACACGATTTATATGACTGCAACACCTATTCCAAGAACGCTGAATATGGCCCTCTCTGGGCTTAAGGATCTGTCTATAATAAAAACACCTCCTGAAGGAAGAGTAGAAACAAAAACATACGTCTCGGTTTTTGATCAGAATGTTATAAAAAGGGCTATTGACTTTGAGCTTAAAAGAAACGGGCAGGTATTTTACCTTCACAACAGAATACAGACAATTTATGAAAGGGCTGAATGGATAAAAAAGCTTTTTCCTAAAGCAAACATAGGTATAGCCCACGGAAAGATGAAACCTAAACAGATAGAAAAGGTTATACTTGATTTTATTCAAGGAAATACAGACATACTTGTTTCAACATCAATAATAGAAACAGGAATAGATATACCAACAGCAAACACATTGATAGTTGAAAGGGCTGATCTTTTTGGCCTTGCTCAGCTTTACCATCTTAGAGGAAGAGTAGGCAGAGGAAATGTGCAGGCATACTGTTATCTTCTTGTTCCTCCTGAGATTTCAAAAGATGCTCAAAAAAGGCTTGATGCTATAATGAGACTTACAAGACCGGGATCTGGACTTAAAATATCCGTTGAGGACATGCAGATAAGAGGAGCAGGTAATATACTTGGTGTTGAGCAGAGCGGACACATAAAGGCTGTCGGATATGATTTTTATATAAAACTTCTTCAGGATGCTATAAATGAAGAGAAAGGACAGCTCAAAGAAGAACCTGTTGTTCAGGTAGATCTGGACAGCTACATTCCAGAGGAATTTATAAAAAACCCTTCTGAGAGAATGAACATCTATATGGCTGTATCAAAAGCTGTTGATACAGAAGAGATAGAAAAAATAAAAGATTATCTAAAAAGGTTTTACTCAGGTCTTCCTGAAGTTTTTAATCTTTATCTTGATGTGGAAAAGCTAAAAAGAGCATTAAAAGGGAAAGGTATAACAAAAGCTGTTATAAAAAAGAATACAGGAAGCTTGTATTTTGATGTTGAAAATCCTCCACGGCCCGATCTTTTGCAGAAACTGCTAAAAAGTTTGTCTGTAAAAAAGCTGTATCCTGACAGATTAGAGTTTGAGGTTACAGAAAACTGTATTGACAGGCTTTTATCTGTATTTGGGAGTTGACTGTTAAGGTATTCTATAAATGTAACTCGGTGTCGCGATCTATAAATTAATC
>JALTAS010000233.1 GCA_027058925.1 Persephonella sp. | reverse complement strand
ATATTATCGAAAGTATTTTGACACCTGAAGGTGCTATATACAAGAAACTTAACTGATAAAAATCATTCTTGTAATGTAGAATAATGAGTATAAATTAATTACCAAGAGAATAGGTTTTCCCGCTGGGGGTAGTCCTTCTTATAGGGCTTGAGAGTATACCCTTAGAACCTGATGCGGTTAATACCGCCGTAGGGAAAGCGGGCTGTTAGACGGCCATCTTTCTAATCAGGTAGAAGGGCATACTCTACCTATTTGGAAAGATGGCTTTTTTGTTTTATATAGAATTTTAATTGGAGGTATTAGATATGAGTAAATATGCTGTTTCAAGAAGTACTACTTATGGTAAAACTCAGATGGATTATGCAAGAGAAGGTGTGATAACTCCTGAAATGGAATATGTTGCAAAAAGAGAGCAACTTCCTGTAGAACTAATAAGAGATGAAGTAGCAAGAGGAAGAATGATAATTCCTGCTAATATAAACCACTATCGACTTGAACCTATGGCTATTGGAATTGCTGCAAAATGTAAAGTTAATGCTAACATTGGAAATTCTGCTGTTGTTTCTGATGTGGAAGGAGAACTTGAAAAGTTAAGAGTTGCTTTAAAATACGGAGCAGATACAGTTATGGATTTATCAACTGGTGGAAATATTGATGAAATAAGAGAAGCTATAATTGAAAATTCTCCGGTTCCTATAGGTACCGTTCCAATCTATCAGGCACTTCAGGAAGTTAGGACTATAGAAAATTTAACTGAGCAAGATATTTTAGATATGATAGAACACCAGGCTCAGCAAGGTGTTGATTATATGACTATTCATGCTGGGGTTTTAAGGGAATTTTTACCAATGGTGAACCACAGACTTATGGGTATTGTTTCAAGAGGTGGTTCTATAATGGCTGAATGGATGACAATTCACGGTAAACAAAATCCTCTTTATACTAACTTTGATAAAATCTGTGAAATATTCAAAAAATACGATGTTTCATTCTCGTTAGGTGATGGATTAAGACCTGGTTGTATAAATGATGCTTCCGACGAGGCACAGTTTGCTGAGCTTAAAGTACTTGGAGAACTTACTAAAAAAGCATGGGAACATGGCGTTCAGGTTATGGTAGAAGGACCAGGACACGTTCCTATAGACCAGATTGAAATGAACGTAAGAAAACAACAGGAACTTTGCCATGAAGCACCTTTTTATGTTTTAGGACCATTGGTAACTGATATAGCTCCAGGATACGACCATATTGCGTCTGCTATAGGAGCAGCAATGGCTGGATGGTATGGAGTTTCAATGCTTTGTTATGTTACTCCGAAAGAACATCTTGGTCTTCCAAATGCTGAAGATGTTAAACAAGGACTTATTGCGTATAAAATAGCAGCTCATGCAGCAGACCTTGCAAGACACAGGGTTGGTGCAAAAGAATGGGACGATGCAATGTCCAAAGCAAGATATGAATTTGACTGGGAAAAACAGTTTGAACTTGCGATAGACCCAGAAACAGCAAGAAAATATCATGATGAAACATTACCTCAAGAAGGTTATAAATCTGCAAAATTCTGTTCAATGTGTGGGCCTTCTTTTTGTGCATATAGAATTTCTCAAAATGTTCAGGAAAAAGTTGGAGAAAATCCAGAGTTGTTAAATATAGAAACACCAGACAATAAATAATAACAGGGGGCATTTCGCCCCTTTACTTTTTTTTCCATTAGTATATTATTGTATACATGATAAATCCTAAAG
>JALTAS010000232.1 GCA_027058925.1 Persephonella sp. | reverse complement strand
TTCTTATATATTCTTTTATTTCTTTAAGTTTTTTAATGTCGTCAGAAACGATTTTTGAAAAATTTCCTGCGTAATCTCTAAGTATTCCGTAAACCTTGCTTGATTCTTCATACAGAATAGATGGTGTTCTTTTCTTTTTTGATAGTTTTATTATATTTTCCCAGAGCTGTTTAAGAGATAAAAAATCCTCAATTATTGCTTCATCAGATGCTTCAACAGCAGAAGTTCTTATGATATAACCGTAGTTTTCATCATTAAAGGGTTCAAGAAGCCATTTTATATGTTCTTTTACTCTTTCTTTTTGTTCTTTATCCTCAATTTTTGAAGATATGGAAATATGAGAATTATTAGGAATAAGAACAAGATACTTTCCTGGAAGGGTTACTTTGCAGGAGAGTTTTGCACCTTTCGTACTTACAGCTGCTCTTTTAACCTGAACTATTATGCTCTCATTGATTTTAAAATCGGGGCAGTAATTTATGTCTTTCAGAGGAAGAAATGCCTCTCTATCCTCACCAATATCAACAAATGCCGCATTCATAGCCGGAACTATTCTTTTTATCTTTCCTTTATAGATGTTTCCTGACTGTTTAAGCAGATCCCTGTACTCTACTCTCAGTTCTACAGCTTCTTTTTCCTCAAAAATAACGTATAAATAAAGATCTTTAGAAGAGATTATTACAAGTTCCCTATCCACAAATAACCCTGTTCATTTTATGATTCTAAATGATAAATCACAGAAGGTTGTTAATCAAGAGAAAGCCCCAAAAGGGGCTGGATCTATTTTTTGACCTTTCCGGCTATGTAATCAGGATCTCTTTCTGGAAGCTCTGTTACCCAGGTCATTAAAGGTTCTTTACACTGGGGAAGTCTGACCTGTCTGCATGTATCAACACATTCACCACAAACTATACATGCCTGAATACCTTTGTAAAAATCATTTATGTAAGCCATTCTTCTTGGATCAAGAGCCATAGGACAGTTCTTGATACATTCTCTGCATGATCCACAGTCTGAAAGATCATATCTTGGATCCATTGTTGTTTTAAATTTATGGTGGTATGGTGTTATTTTCTGATAAATCCCTGTCGGGCAGAAAGTTCTGCACCATCTTTTTCCTATAAAAACCTCAAAATAGACAACTATAAAAGCTGAAAGGAAAGCAACCCACAGCCATGAAAACATAGGGTTTGTGGGATAGAAAAAAACTCTCAGATCTGTGACCCAGTTGAAGAAAAGAGCAAGGAAAAGAATTGAGGTGACAAAGGATATTAAATAATAAGCTATTTTTCCTCCTGATTTTGATCTGGGTCCATACACCCTCTTCCTTATCATATCCTGTATTTCAGCAATCCAGCCACCGGGACATATCCATCCACAGAAAACTCTTCCATTAAATAAGTTCATAACGATAACAAGTATTGCAAAGAAACCAAGGGCAAGTATAACAGGCATTAACCCATCTTCCACAGAAACTTTTTCACCAAATATCCATGCCTCGTCATGTGCAAGATCAATTTTTGCGATCTTCAGTTCAGGTATTATTATAAGAGCAAGGATAACAACAACATAGACAGTGTTTCTGAGAAAGGTGAACTTATGGGTTTCCATAAATGAAGGTTGTGGACAGGATTGAGCCTGAATTTCAGTTGACATTAATCTACCTCCAAAAAAATTTAACAGCAGTAAAATATTATAATATATTATAATTACCCATGTTAGTTTTTACTAACCAAAAATGAAAGAGAGGTTGGGAAATGAAAAAAGCTGTAGCTCTTTTTTTATTTTTTGTGGCGGCAGTATTTTTAACATCATGCGAAGGTAAAGGAAAATTAGTTATTAAAGAACCTCCAAATGCTGACGTTTACATCAACGGAAAACATGTTGGAAAAACTCCCCTTGAGATTGAACTGAAAGAAGGTAAATACACAATTGAGGTTGCAACCTCACCATTTGTTTTAGAAAGAAAAAAAGATGTATGGATATACTTTGACCATACAACAGAACTCTCATTTAATCCAACACCGAAGGGACTTCTTGTGATAAATACAAAACCTCAGGGTGCAACAGTTCTTGAAGGAAGAAACCCTTTAGGAAAAACACCATTTAAAGATAAGGTTGATGTTGGTCAGCACCATATAATCTTGAAATTGGGAGCTGTTGGAACATCCAGAGTAGTAACAGTTGAATACGGAGAAAAAACAGAGCTTTTTGTAAATCTTGAGAAGGCTGTTGTTCATTTTGAGGCAAATCCTGAAGATGCATTCCTTTACATAGATGGTAAAAAGATCGGCAGATTCCCTTTAACTGTTGAGCTTGATCAGGGGGTTCACAGCATACTTGTTGAGAAAGGGCAATATAGAGACAGGTTTGTTCTAAGGGTGAAAAAAGGTGATGAGATAACCGTTAATTATGAACTTCACGACGTTCAGCTTCCGCCAATACAGGCTTACGGTCCTGTTAATTTCACACCTGACAATAAATATCTTGTCACTCTTGGGAAAGCCGGAATATACTTCTGGGATATCAAAGAGTTTAAACCACAGATATCCCTTTATGATCCAAAAGATGTTAGAAATTTTGATAAATTTATTAACTACGCCATATCAGATGATGGTCATTATGTTGTTGGTATTAAACCTATAAGAAGACTTGCATACGCACTTCCTCCTGAACTTAAAGGGAAGAAAGTAGATAAGATACTTGTATGGGATATGAAAACAACATTTCCTGTTTTTTCAAAAATGTATCCTATGGAATCCTTCATAACAGCTGTAGGCAAAGACAAAACCAAGATATATTTTGTTACAAGAAATGGAAGGATCAAAGTTATTGAGATAAAAACAGGAAAAGAGCTTGATGAGAAGAATATTGAAAAGATACCAACATCAGGAAAATACATAAATGGAAAGCTTTATATCGGTACTCAGGACGGAGCTGTTATAGTTTTGAATACCTCTGATGGTTCTATTGAAAAGATTCAAAAACTGCACGACGGAAAAATCACAGATATTGAATCTTCAAAGGATAAAAAGCTGGTTATAACAGCTTCAACAGATGGGAATATAAAGATAAACAGATCTGATCTTACCACTGTTAAAACGCTTAAAATAGGATCAAAGATATACAGCACAAATATATCTCCCAAAAAAGAAAAATTAGCTGTTGGAAAAGGGGATAAAACAGTAGATGTTATTGATCTGAAGACAGGTAAAACGGTTTACAGTATAAAAGGCCTTAGATCAATACCTATATCCCTCGTTTTTGCAAATGAGGAGGTTTTAATAACCGCTTCATCTATGGAAAATCCAGAGATTAATATTTTCAGAAATGGCCACCTTATGAAGAAATGGCTACAAACAATAAAATAAGATAAAATTTACCTGATAAAAAAAACAGGAAGGTAATATGTGCGGAGTATTTGGTGTATTCAATAACACTGCTGCATCTCATATGACATTTCTGGGGCTTCATGCACTACAGCATAGAGGTCAGGAATCGGCAGGAATAGCTGTTTCAGATGGTTATGACATTCACCTTAAGCTTGGTGAAGGTCTTGTAACAAGAATTTTCAAGCAGGAAGATCTGAATGAACTAAAAGGGGATATAGCCATAGGACATGTGAGATACTCTACTTCAGGAGGATCAGATCCTAAAAATATACAGCCGTTTTTTGCACATTTTTATGGAGGATCTTTTGCGATTGCACACAACGGGAACCTTGTTAATGCAAAGCAAATAAGAAAAGAACTTGAAAAAAATGGGGCTATTTTCAGATCAACATCAGATACAGAAGTTTTTGTCCATCTTATAGCAAAGGCAAAAGAGCCACCACCTTCCCATATAATGCTTCATAAGAATGATGCTGATTTCCTTCCACTTGTTTTTTCTGCAATGTCAAAAGTAAAAGGGGCATACTCTCTTCTTATTCTTAGGGAAAAACAACTTATAGCTGTTAGGGATCCGTACGGCTTCAGGCCTCTCGTTCTTGGAAAAAGCAGATCAGGTTCATACTTTATCGCATCTGAAACATGCGCCCTTGATATTATAGATGCAGAATACCTTAGAGATATAAAACCTGGTGAGGTTTTTGTTATTGATGATGCAGGGATGAGGTCGTACTTTCCCCTCGATCATGCTGAGGCACCAAAAAAATGTATTTTTGAGTTTGTTTACTTTGCAAGACCTGACAGTATGATATTTCAGGACTGGGTTTATGAGATAAGAAAAGAGATGGGAAGAACACTTGCAAAAGAGTATAAAGTAGATGCCGATTATGTTATTCCTGTCTTAGATTCAGGTCTAATAGCAGCGATGGGCTACTCTGAACAGAGCGGCATTCCACTTGAGATAGGACTTATCAGAAATCATTATGTTGGCAGAAGCTTTATTCAGCCAAAACAGGAGATCAGGGATTTGAGCGTAAGACTAAAGCTAAACCCTGTTAGACAGGTAATACAGGGTAAAAAAATTGTGGTTGTGGATGATTCCCTTGTGAGGGGAACAACGAGCAAAAAGATAGTAAGAATGCTAAGAAGAGCAGGTGCAAAAGAGATACACCTTTTATTAAGCTCTCCTCCTGTGATAAGCCCATGTTATTACGGAATAGACACTCCAACAAAAGAAGAGCTAATAGCTGCAAACAAAAGTATTGAGGAGATTAGAGATTATATAGGTGCAGATTCCCTTTATTATCTTTCACTTGAAGGAATGATTAGCTCAGCTAATAAACATAAGCAGAAAGGGTTCTGCACAGCATGTTTTGATGAAAATTATCCTATTTTGTAAAAAAGAGGGGGCGGGAGGCCCCCCACTGATGGCTCCAGCAGGGCATCGTTAGTGAACACTAACCAAAATATAATATAATACGAATATTCTAAAAAAGCAACCCTTTTGGAGTGTAAGTTGAAAATAAAAGAAGTGATAAAAAAAATAAAAGAAAAAAATCTTGACTCATTTTTTGTCTCAAGCAGAGCAAACGTTTTTTATCTGTCCCATTTCAGATCATCAAACGCCTTTATTCTGATAACTCAAAGTGAAAAATTTTTTATCACAGACAGCAGGTATTTTGAAGCTGCAAAAGAAATCCTTAAAGGCTGGAATGTGATACAGCTTGGTGAAAAAAACAAAAATCAGATAGATCATCTGAGACAGATACTTAATGAGTATGGAGGTAAAAAGGTAGGTTTTGAGGAAGATAGAACCACGATAGCTTTTTACAAAAAACTTGTAAATGAAGAAGGAGATAAAAACAAAAGACTCTATTGTGAACTTATAGGGTTTTCAGGGTTTTTTGACCAGTTTAGAGTTTCAAAAACTGAGGAAGAGATCCAGATAATAAAAGAGGCTGTAAAAAGAACAGACAGAGTATTTGAAAATATACTCCCTCTTATCCCATCAGCAAAAAATGAGCTGGATTTAAGGAGAATGATAATAAATGAGATATTCCTTCAGGGAGGAACAGGTGAAAGTTTTCCTGCTATAGTTGCAGCAGGTAAAAATTCTGCAGTACCTCACCACGAAACATCACACTCACCTCTTGAAAAAAACAGCCCTGTTTTAATAGATATGGGAATGGTTTATAAAGGTTACTGCTCAGATTTTACAAGAGTTGTTTTTTTCGGGAAGGTTGATCCTGAGATAAAAAAGATATACCAGATAGTAAAAGAAGCTCACCTGACCGCTGTTGAAAAAGTAAAAGCTGGAATTCCTGTCAGCGAAATAGACAAAGCAGCAAGAGATGTTATAAAAAAGCAGGGCTATGGTGATTACTTCCTACACTCAACAGGTCATGGTGTAGGAATAGAGATTCACGAATCTCCAAGAATATCTGAAAAGTCCGATGAGATCCTTCAGGAAAACACTGTTATAACTATAGAGCCTGGAATATACATTCCCCACAAAGGTGGAGTTAGACTTGAGAATATAGTTATCGCCCGAAAAGATGGAGTTGAAGTTCTAACAGAAACACCGCTTGAGGAATTACTTATCGGCTGATTTTTTTCAAAACAGATTCAAGCCTAAAAATTAAACTCTCAAGTTTTTCAGCAAGCTCTAAATTCTTTGATAAAGCTTCTTTTTCTTTCTGAAGAAAATCCCTGTAAAGCCTTATAGACTCTTTTACTATCTGAGTTTCTGACTTTTTTGTGATCTGCTTGATCTCAGAAAGTGTGGACAGGACTTTCTCATCAAAAATAAATGTCTTTTTCTTCACAACATAAATCTCCTTTAACTAAATATAACACAAAAAATTTGCTTTACAACAAAAAAGAGCTTATTATTAATGCTGTATTTTTACAGATTACATGGAGAGTTGTGGTGACACACCTTTCTTACATTCTTCCCTATTTAGAGGAAATATTTAACTGGGAAGATGCTTACTTTATAAAGCTTGTAGAGTCTGAAAGCTCTGCCAGAAATATTGTGAGGCAGATAAAGAACAGCATTTTCCTCTGTCTTAAAAATCAAGACAGGATAGATGAAGTTTTTTCAAACATGGGCAGTAAATACTCAAACAGGATGATTCCTTTTGTCAACATTATCTCACTGATAACTTCTATAAGAAACAGGCTGAATGAAAAGATTATAAAAGAACAGAAATTTAAAACCCTGATCCCCTCAATTAATCTATTTTTTGAAAATTTGATAAACAGTTTTTCAAAAGGTTATCTTATCGCATCAGCAAAATCTCTTATAGATGAATACGACAGGTTTGATCTGTGGAAAAATCAGGATTACAGAAGAATTCACATCCAGTGGCTTATTGAACTTTCCAGATATATCATAGGAGATAAAAATGAACCTCCACAGTTAAACTACAGAAAATGTCCATTAAGTAAAAAACTGTCTGATCCATATTTTAGATTAAAATTCACGGATGATAGGCTGTACAGACAGATAACACATATACACAGATCTATTCATGATTATACAAAAAGCCTTGTTTTTTATTTTGAAAATTCAAAATATATGGAAGCCTATTTTGTACTGAAATCTGTTATAGCTGAATCATACAGATTTTTGAATGACATCA
>JALTAS010000231.1 GCA_027058925.1 Persephonella sp. | reverse complement strand
AAAAAAGAAAAGGTTCAGACAAAGCAAAAAAAAAAAAAGAAAAAACCAAAAGAGGAAGTTAAAGAAAAACTACCTGAAAAAGAAAAAATAAAACTGAGCAAAGAGGAAAAAGCTGAGCTTGAAGCACTGAAAAAATTGATGGGTCCACAACCAAAGAAAAAGAAGAAGAAAAAGAAAAAAGAAGAGGTCAAAAAGCCTGAGGTTGAGAAAAAAGAAGAGGAAGAGCTTAAAATAGCAATAATACCAGAAGTAGTTACTGTAAGAGAGCTTGCCGACCTTCTGAACCTTCCTGTAAATCAGATAATGGCAGATCTCCTGCAGAAGGGAATACTCGCTACCGTAAACCAGACTATTGATCCTGAGATCGCCCTTCAGATCGCTGAAGAACACGGTTTTCTGGCTGAGATCCAGAAAGAGGGAGAAGAAGTAAAGATAGTTGAAGAACTTCCTGAGGAAGAAAAGGCAAAACTTGTTGAGGAAGAAGAAGGGGAGCTTGTTGAAAGGCCTCCTGTTGTTACAGTTATGGGACACGTTGACCACGGAAAAACAACCCTCCTTGACACAATAAGAAAAACAGATGTTGCCGCAAAAGAAAAAGGAGGAATAACCCAGCATATAGGTGCTTACAAAATAAAGCTCCCGAACGGCAGGGAGATAACATTCCTTGATACCCCCGGGCACGAAGCATTCACAACATTGAGAGCAAGAGGATCAAAAGTTGCAGATATAGCTGTTCTTGTTGTTGCTGCAGACGACGGTGTAAAACCACAAACTGTGGAAGCTATAAACCACGCAAAAAATGCTAATGTTCCTATTATCGTTGCGATAAACAAGATAGATAAGCCCGGCGCAGACCCTGAAAGGGTAAAAAGAGAGCTTTCCCAGTACGGTCTCATCCCTGAGGAGTGGGGTGGAGACACAATAATGGTTCCTGTTTCTGCAAAAACAGGGCAGAATGTTGAAGAGCTTCTTGAAAACATTCTTCTTGTTGCTGAGATACTTGATCTTAAAGCAAATCCTAAAAAAACCGCTGTTGGAACTGTAATAGAATCAAAGCTTGATCCTAAGAAAGGTCCTGTTGCGACAGTTCTTATTGAGAACGGAACACTTCATCAGGGAGATTACTTTGTGGCCGGTTACACATGGGGAAAAGTGAGAGCTATGTTTGATGAAAGGGGAAATCAGATAAAAGAAGCAGGACCGGGAACACCTGTTGAAATACTTGGTTTTAACGAGGTTCCACAGGCAGGAGATAAATTCATAGTTAAGAAAACAGAAAGGGAAGCAAGACAGCTTGCTGAGATGAGGAAAAAGAAAAGGGAAGAAGAAATTCAGGCGAAAAAGGCAAGGCTTCATTTTGAAAACCTTGCTGAACAAAAAGAGATAAATATTATCCTGAAGGCGGATGTTCAGGGATCTTTGGAGGCTATCACAAAATCCCTTGAGGAGCTTTCTGAGAAATTTGAGGATGTTAGCATAAATGTCATACACAGCGGTGTTGGTGGAATAACAGAAAGTGACGTTATGCTTGCTGCAGCGTCAAACGCAATAATTTTAGGATTTAACGTCAGACCGGACGCAGCAGCAAGAAAAGCTGCAGAGGAAGAAAATGTTGATATAAGAATATACAGCATCATCTACGATCTGATAGAAGATATGGAAAATGCTCTTAAAGGTATGCTCAAGCCTGTTGAGAGAGAACAGTTCTTAGGAACATGTGAGGTTAAACAGATATTCAGAATAAAAGGTGTAGGCACTGTTGCAGGTTG
>JALTAS010000230.1 GCA_027058925.1 Persephonella sp. | reverse complement strand
GTAGAAGAAAGAATAAAAAGACTTTTGATAGATGGTGAAAAAGACAAACTGATAGAAGCAGTAGAAGAAGCTAGACATAAAATTCCACCAGAAAAGATAATAAATGAGATTCTTATAGATGCTATGAAAGTAGTTGGAGATCTGTTTGGTGAAGGCAAAATGCAGTTGCCTTTTGTTCTCCAGTCTGCTGAGGCGATGAAGGCAGCAGTTGATTATCTAAATCAATATCTGCCGAAAAAAAAGAAAGAAAGTCAGGCTACACTGATACTGGGAACAGTTAAAGGAGATGTTCACGATGTTGGTAAAAATCTTGTTGATATTATTCTGACAAATAACGGTTTTAAGGTTATAAATATTGGAATCAAAGTAGAGCTTGAAGAATTCCTCAAAGCTTATGAGGAGCACAATGCAGATGCAATAGGAATGAGTGGTCTACTTGTTAAATCAACTCTTGAGATGAAAAACAACCTTGAGGAGATGAAAAAAAGGGGTATAAAAGTTCCTGTTCTTCTTGGCGGTGCCGCACTGAATAAAGCATTTGTTGATGAATACTGTAGACCTGTTTATGATGGCCCAATATTTTACTGTCGTGATGCCTTTGATGGTATAGAAGCAATGTCTAGGATAGAAAAATGGGACGGAAAAAGTCCATTAGACACAGACCTTGGTTACGATAAAGAAGAGGTAACGGAAAAAGAAGTGAAAAAAGCTGAAGAAGAAGTAATAATTCCTCCAATCAGCCGGATACAAATGCCAGAGAGGTCTGTTCCAGTTCCAGTTCCACCATTCTGGGGAAGAAAAGTATGGATACATCCAGACATGGAAGATAAAAAGCTTTACGAATATATACAGAACCTTGCTTTTGACTGGATTAATAAAGGTGGTCTGTTTAAAAGGGCATGGGGATACACAAGGGGAGATAAAACAAGAGAGGAATATGAGAAGATAAAACAGGAAGAGATTCTGCCTACATTTGAAAGACTGAAAAAACTACTTATTGAAGAAAATATATTTCAGCCAAAGATAATTTATGGATACTGGCCCTGTAGATCAAATTTTCCAGAAGAAACAGAGGGAAACAGAGAATGTTCACTGTTAATATTTCCTGAAACTGAGGGATGGAGTAAAGATGAAGATGCAAATAGAGAGCCACTGGAAACTATAATTGGAACTGCTGAATATGTTATGAAATTTCCACGATCAAAAAAATTTCCTTACAGATGTCTTGCAGACTACTTCCATAATGACAGGCATGATGTTGTTGCCTTTACAGTAGTTTCTGCTGGAAACAGGCTTTCAGAATATGAAAATGAACTTTTTAAGGCTGGAAAGTACAAGGAATATCACCTTATCCACGGTCTTGGGGTTGAGCTTGCAGAGGCACTGGCAGAGATAGTTCATAAACAGATAAGAATTGAACTTGGTATTGCAAAAGGTGAAGGTGAGACCCTTGAAGATATAAATTGGCAGATGAGAAAGTATCAGGGTGCGAGATATTCTCCAGGATATCCTGCATGTCCAGACCTGAAACTGAACGAAACAATATTCAAACTTTTAAAACCTGAAGAACTAGATATAACACTGACAGAAAACCATCTAATAGTTCCGGAGCAGTCAACAGATGCAATAGTGGTGTATCATCCAGAAGCTACGTATTTTGCCGTTTAATCGCAGTTTTCTACACAAATTTTTTTTATCTCAATACTGCCTCCGCAAGCCTGATAGCAGGCATCGAAGATCTCATGACAGCCGCAATTCTTATTACAGTATGAC
>JALTAS010000229.1 GCA_027058925.1 Persephonella sp. | reverse complement strand
TAATATATCTCTACCTTTATTCTGGTATAGACATGACTTGTAGGCACACATCTGACACAGATAATCATCAGGATTATATGCTTTTCCCATTTTTTCTCCTTTACAATGAAGGAGGCCTGAAGCCTCCTTTTACTCACAGCTTGGACAGATTTTATTCAGTAGTGGATCTGTTGGACAGGCATCTATATTTCCCGATTTTACTTTATCAACGATCTCATCTCCGTATTTTTCTCTTGCCATTTTTTCTATTTCTTTTATATCTTCCTCAGTCTGTGTTTTTACTGTTTCTGCTTCTTCAGAAGATCTTCTAAGACCAAATCCTCTTCTTGTACCTCTTTTATTTACCTTCTGGGTGTACTTTTCCCCTTTTACAGTTTTATCTATGAAACAGTAATAAGTTGACTTAAGGCCTTTTTCCCACGCATACATGTAAATGTCAAACATGTCTCCCCTGAGATCTTCCTCTATGTATATAGATTTAGATACTGCCTGATCTACATATTTCTGAAAAGCAGCTGCTATATCAATCTGTCTTTTTGGGTGTATCTCATAAGCACCTTTGAAAAGCCTTTTGTCTATTTTTCCCTCAAGCTCTTCTATATACTGGATTGATCCACCGTTAGCTTTAATCTTTTCTGCCATCTCCTCATTCCACAGGTCAAGCTCTTCAAGTTTTTTCATAAGCTGTTTGTTCACAACGATGAACTTTCCTGAAAGGGTATCCCTTGAGAAAACATTTGAGAAATAGCTGTCTATAGAAGATGTTGTTCCTGCGATTATTGATATTGAAGCTGTTGGGGCTATCGCAAGAAGAACAGCGTTCCTGCGAGGTGGGTATGGGTAGGGTTTTCCTTTTTGTTTCATCTCTTCGTAATGTGGAAATGCCCCTCTTTCTTGGGCAAGCTCTTCAGACTTTCCATAAGCTGTTTCTCTCATAAACTTGGCAACCTTTTCTGCAAACTCAACAGCTGTATCGCTGTCGTAAGGAATTCCAAGCTCTATAAGTGTTTCTGCAAATCCCATAAGACCTATACCAATAGGCCTCAGATCCATTGTGTTCTTTTTTGATTCTTCTGATGGATAAAAGTTTTTGTCAATTATGTTGTCAAGTGCTAAAACCATTGTTTCTACTGTGTCTTTCAATTTGTCCCAGTCTATGTCTGTTTTTTCTTCATTCAGATGTTTCGCAAGATTAACAGATGCAAGGGTACATACAGCTGTGCTTTCTGTAGAGTTCGGAATGCTTATCTCGGTGCAGTTCCCTGTAACTATTCCGTTAAATATCAAAGAGTGATTGTAAAGCTGGGTTGTGTCGTAAACGTCTTCTTTACCTGCGTATCTTATTTCTGATATGGTTGCAAAAAAATGCTCATTTTTTCTGCTGTATTTAGAATAACCGAGTTTTTCTCTTTCCTCTAATATCTTTAATGCTTTTTCCTGTTTTTCCCCTAAAAATCCTATTTCTTCAATAAACTTAGTTGCATTATTTCCATTGAGTAAAAGTCTGAATAAAGGCTTTGCTGAGTATATTTTTTCATTCCTATTCTTATCAACATATTGGAAATGTCCCTCTTCAAAATCTCTCATTTTTGAGATGGCAGATTTTATACCGAAGTTTGCAAGCAGTATCTGAACATCTTCTAATAGTTTTTTGCTTTTGCTTGCAAGCTGAATAGAAAATGTCGGTATTCCCTCATTTTCAATTCTGTTTACAGTTGCATCTGCGGTAAAAAGTCCTTGCAGATATCCAATTACTGTTTCTTTTGTGCCTTTGAATACAAATTCGGGAACGGAAAGTTTATTCTGTCTGGTATATCCATATTTTTCCAGGACTTTAGCTAATCTCTGATTATTAAATCTAACCTTTTTACTGTTTTCTGTATGATTAAATACTTTTGGTAATCTGTTTGTATAATCTCTGCCGTTTTCAGACTGGTAATCCCTTTCTAAAACAGTATCTATTGCTTCTAAAACTTTGTCTGCAAGCTGAATATCTTCATTATATAGATCTACACATACAGATACATATTTTCCTCTGGTTGCAAATGTTCCATCTCCTGTTATCAACCCTGTTAAAAGACCAAGCTCATAATACCCTTCCGTTCCAAACTGCCCTTCCCCAGACTGGATAAGTAGCCTATCTCCCGGTTTAAGGTCGGATAACTTGACCTTTTCAATCCTGTATTCCCTTGCATACTTTCCTTTATCTAACTTATCAGGAACAGCCCTATAAAACTCATGCCAGTCTGTTGCTTTAATTTTGTATCCTTCTTTTGTTATTACTTCATATACATCTGCGTTCTCTTTAGTTTTATACATTTTTAAACATTGTGCAGTTGATACCCCATAATCTTTCCAGTCTCCATCTGTTCTTTTATCATAGGTTGCAACAATTGGTTCTCCTTTTTCAAAGAGCTCTTTTGCTTTTACAAGACCCCACTGGGTGGCAAGCCTTGTATCTCCTGTGACGCAAAGGTTTGAAGAATTTATCACACTGTATTCTGGACATGGATTGTGCTGGTTGTGTCTATCTTTAAATGTAAGCCAGGGGTGACCTGTTTTTGCCAGCTTAAACAGATACCTTTTGAACCAGTCCTGTGAATCAACTTTTTTCCACAGTTTAAGATGCCCTGTTTCAGCCTTTTCAATACACTCAAAATATTTTTTGGTAAACTCTTCCCCCCAGCTTTCTACCAGCTCTGGACACTCAGCAGGATCAAACAGATAGAGAGGCTCTCCCTCTTTTATTCTTCTCATTATCTCGTCAGGCATCCAGACTGCAGTATTCAGTGAAGGGGTTCTGAAATAAGGATTTCCTGTTGTTTCTCTTAAGTCTAAAAATGCATCTATATCGTAATGCCACGGCTGCATGTACATTACCTGCGAGCTTCTTCTCCTGCCACCCTGCTGTATGGCGTTTACGATGGTGTCAAATATCTTTATAAACGGTATCGGTCCTGAGGATTTTGCATTAAGGGAATGGATTTTTGATCCTGTTGCTCTTAATCTTGTAACATCTGTTCCAACACCTCCTGCGTATTTAGCGAGGAATGCTGTTTCTTTTGCTTTATCCATGATTGACTCAAGGGAATCATCTATAACGTTCACGTAACAGGAACTGTACTGATTTGTGGAGGTTCCTGAGTTGTAAAGGGTTGGTGTGGAATGTAGATATTCCAGTTTGGATATTTTATTGTAAACCTTAAGTATTTCTTCTTCATTATTACCTATCCCCATTGCAACTCTCATAAAAAACCACTGGGGTTTTTCTATAATGTTTCCTTCCCTGTCCCTTGTGAAGTACCTGTCCCTGAGAGTTGTCATCCCAAAGTAATCAAGCAGTGTATCCCTGTTGTAATCAAGAGCATTTTCAAGTCTGTCAAGATCAAACTGGAGGAGATCTTCCTTATAAAGTCCTTCCTCAACCCCAAACTGGATCGCTTCTTTAAAAGATGAAAACCTCTTATCTATCTCCCTGTTAATCAGTTTAAGGAGCTGTTTTGCAGCCAGAGTATCGTATATGTAATGTTTCGGGATCAACTGTTCAATAGCTTTCAGGACAAGAGTATCAAGCTCCTGAGTTGTTACTCTTTCCGGTATTTTCAGGTCAAGCTCTTTAGCAACCTTAAAAACTATCTCATAATCATCAGGAATATCCATTCCTTCAAGAAGTGCAAAGATGGCGTTGATCAGCTTTTTCATCTGGAACTTTTCTTCTGTGCCATCCCTCTTGACGACTATCCTTTGCATTTAAAAACCCCCTTTACTGTATTTAGACAAAAAAATCCCCCATAGGTGTTTGAGGGAAATTAATATATCCTAATATTAGAAATTCGTATATTCTGTACTTGAAACCTCAAAAAAGTTTGTGAGCTTCTTAACATCTTCCTTCTGTAGGAATTTAAGAGGATTCTGGTCTATCTTGAACTGTGGATCAAAGCCAAGCTCTTCAAGTCTTCTGTCTGCTATGTACTTCATGTATCTCTCAAGCTCTTTGTAAGACACACCGAATATTGTTGTTCCACCAAATTTTGTTTTGAGGTAGTTAAGCTCAAGCTCAACAGCATCAATGATTGTCTCCTTTATGTTTTCAACAAATTTTTCATCATCAACAATCTGTGGATTTTCTTCAACTATTGTAAGTATCGCCTCAATACCGTTTTGAAGGTGCAGTGATTCATCAATAAGGATAAGCTCAACACCTGATACAACATTTTTCATCTTTCCTGTGTCCTTCATAGCAAAGAAATGTGCAAATGCTGAGTAGAAAAACATACCTTCCTGTATGATGTTGTTAAGGAGAATAGCTGTCAGTATCTGTTTTTTTCCTTCCAGTGTATCAGGATCAGCCTTACCGTATGTTATTCTGTCAACAGCTCTTATTATAAGCTCCTGTTTTTCGTGGAGCAGTTTGTCCTCAAGGGTTATGTTGTATATCCTTTTCCTGTCCATCTCAAATGTGTTCAGAATTATCTCAAAAAAGTCTGAATGAATATTTTCCATAAACATCTGGGTTGAGAAGCTCATTTTAGCGTAAGGATCTGTCAGAACAGGAAAAAATCCGTTACCAAGAACATTCTGAACAAGAAGCTCTGATGACGCGAAATAACCTACTGATGTATCAAAAAGATCCTTCTCTGTAGGTGTAAGGGATTTATAATCAAGAACATCCTGCTGTATGTTAAGCTCTTCAGGAAACCAGACAGCCTTTTTCTGCTTTGTGTATATATCCTTAAAAACCGGATATCTGGGATTTTCTGTTAATCTTATGTTATCTTTTACTGATGTTTTCCCTATGAACTGAAGCTTTTTCATGGCTCTCCTCCTTACTCTGACATACTATATGTAGTGTTTTCAATTAATAATACCCCTGTATCTTGTGTATGTCAACACAAAAAAAGTTGATATTTTTGAAAGACTTTCAGGATTTCTTTCGGATCGTATTGAAATTTCTAAAAATTTTTTTTAAAGTTAATGTGTACAAAGTTAGATATAACTAACCAAAAGAGGATACTATGAAAAGAATAGTTTGTATATATCACGGAAACTGCACTGATGGAACAACAGCAGCTGCAGTTTTACTAAAAAAATACAGAGGTTGTATGCTTTACCCATTGGAACACGGCTACAAAGAAGAGTCAATAAGAGAAATACTGGAAAATATAAATAGCGAAACAACAGTTTTTATCCTTGATTTTTCATTAAAAGAAGACGATCTTTTAAAGGTTATACAAAAATCAAAAGAGGTTATTAATATAGATCACCATATTAGTGCAAAAGAAACCCTTGAAAAGATAAGCAAAAAATACGACAAGTTTAAGTTTGTTTTTAATAATGACAGGTCTGGAGCTTCATTGACCTGGGAATATACATTTGGGAATAATCCTCCTTGGATAGTCAGGTATGTTGAAGATCAGGACATATGGAGATGGAAATACGGGAAAAAAACAAAGTATGTTAACCTTTATCTCCTTCCTTTAACTAACAAACCTGAAAAAATAGCAGATCTCTTTGATAAACCTGTAGATGAGATAATAGAAAAAGGAAAAATAATAGCATCTTTTGCAGATTATCTTATAAACAGGTTTGTTGAAAGAGCAAAAGAAACACCTGTCAAAATAGGGAAGCATATTGTCAAAGGATACAACACAAATTATTTTCAGTCTGAGATAGGAAATATTCTTTCAAACAAAAATAACCAGGCTGTTTTACTATTTAACATACAGGGAACAGATGTAAAGATGAGTTTTAGAAGCAATGAAGGGAACAGACCTAACGCTCTTGAGCTGGCAAAAATCTTAGGTGGTGGAGGACACAAAAACGCAGCAGGTGCCATTGTACCTCTGACTGAGTTTTATAAGATGATACAATTTGAGGAGGAGATAGAAATATGGTAACTCAAAAAATTGAGAAACTTTCAACAAGAGAAAAAATAATAAAGATAGGAGCTGAGATAATAGTAAAAGAAGGTCTTAGAAAGTTCACAGCCAAAAATATCGCTGACAAATTAGGGATAACAGATGCAGCAATATTCAAGCATTTTAAATCAATGGATGAGATAATACTTGAAATCATAGAAAGGTACGTGTCAAGATGTTCGCAAAGTGCAATAGAAGCAGTTGAAAAAGGAAGAACGGTAAAAGAAAAATTAGAACTTTTGCTAAGATCACATATAGATGTTCTTGAGGAAACAAGAGGAGCTGTGCCTGTGCTTTGCTTTGAGCTTTCAAGATCGGAAGATACTAAATTCAAAAATATACTTAATGAGTTTGTTGAAAATTACAAAACTAAAATCTCAAAAATCATTGAAGAAGGTCAGAAAGAAGGAAGTATCAGGAAAAATCTTGATCCTGAAGATATAGCGATGTTTTTCATAGGATCAATACAGGCAAAAGTGTTTGCTTATGTAATCTCAAAGAGAGAAGGTAAAATAATTGAAGATTCAGACCAGTTTATCTCAATAATATTCTACGGAATAATGGAGAAGTAAAAAACCTTTTTATCTGAAAAACTAAAAATCTTGTTAAATTAACACAAAAAGTATATCTTATTTTCAAATACATTTTAAAGGGAATTTTATGGAAGATAATATCTGTCCAATATGCAATGGATTAGGCTGGATAATCAGGAAAAATGGTGTAAAAAAGTGTGTCTGCAAGTACTCAGAGATAACAGATAACATATTCCATAGAATGAACATACCAAAAAGATACAGGGAAAAAGATTTATCAAACTTTATTCCTGACCAAAAATCCGGTCATGAGTTTATTCTTATGAGGATAGAAGATTACATAAATTCAGATGATTATGAAAAAGGAAAAGGTCTTTTTCTTGTAGGATCCCCTGGGGTAGGTAAAACTCACCTTGCTGTAGGAATTCTGAAGGAATTTTTCAGAAGGAAAGGAATTGTAGGACTTTTTTACGACACAAGGTCTTTACTTTTCAAACTAAAGTCTTCATTTGATGGATCATCTTCTGCAAGGGAAATACTTGAAGAGGTTGTTGAAACACCAATTTTAGTACTTGATGACCTTGGTTCAGAAAGATTGTCGGACTGGGCAAGGGACATACTCCATTACATCATTATTAACA
>JALTAS010000228.1 GCA_027058925.1 Persephonella sp. | reverse complement strand
CTTAACACCTGCTGTATTGTTGTTTTCATGTTTATTGTTTTCATTTTTTCCTCCTGAATATAACTATATTCCCATTCAGAAAGTCAGCAATCATTTTTCTTTTTTCAGCAGAACAATAACCTCTGCAAATCCTGCATCTCCTTCCCCTATCTGTCCTATTTTTTCGTAAGTTTTCCCTTTTATGAAAATCTGTTCTTCATTTATGTTAAGAATTTTTGCTGTATTTTTTATGATTTTTTCCCTGTATGGAAGTATTTTGGGTTTCTGAAGAACAATATATCCGTCTATGTTTACTATGCTGTAGCCTTTTTCTTTTATTATTCTGTAGGCTTCTCTGAGAAATATACTGCTGTCTGCATCTTTCCATTTTTGAAAGCTGTCAGGAAAAAGCTGTCCTATATCCCCGTATCCAATAGCACCTAAGAGGGCATCTGTTAGGGCATGAAAAAAGATATCACCATCTGAATGGGCTTTAAACCCTTTTTCTGAAGGTATCTCTATACCTCCGATTATAAGCTTTCTTCCCTTTTCAAGCCGATGAATATCAAAACCTATACCTATCCTGAACATCTTATTTCCAGTCTAATTTTTCTCTGAGAATGTCAAAGTAGTTTTTGTTTGGGGTTCTTACAAGGTAAGCATAGTGGGGAGACTGTTTTACAACGATCTTGTCTCCGTATTTTAGCTGAGTTCCTTCCTGTCCGTCCAGCGTGAGCCATGCATCTTTTTCTTCTGCAACAAGCTCAATTGTTATAGGTTCAAAAGGAGGAAGGATAAGAGGTCTGTCTGTAAGTGTGTGTGGGCATATTGGAACAACAAGGAATATTTCCATCATCGGATATACTATAGGACCTCCCGCTGACAATGCATAGGCTGTTGAACCGTTAGGTGTTGCTATTATTATGCCATCTCCGTTGTATGTTGTTATGTAAGTATTTCCCTGATATACAGCAACATCTACAATTCTTGCTAAGATAGCCTTGTTTACCACAACATCGTTCAAAACATCTGCCTCTAATATTTTTTTTCCATCTCTTATAAGTGAGGCTCTCAGCATCATTCTTCTTGATATGCAAAGAGGTTTTGATAATATATCTTCAAGTTTTTCAAACGCCTCATCTGCGTTAATCTCTGTAAGAAAACCCAGTCTTCCAAGATTGATGCCGAGAACAGGAAGCTGGTATTTTGAAACCCTTCTTGTTGCTATCAGAAGAGAACCGTCCCCCCCGACAACAATTAACAGATCTGTGTTTCTCATATTTTGTTCATGTTCAAGCTCAGCAAGGTTTTCAAATATATCAGACTCTATCGCATAGCTGTTGAGCCAGTTTTTCAGCCTTCTGGAAAACTCCCTTGCCTCATCACTCGCTTTTGTAAATATGTTTATTCTTTTGTAAAATGGTAAAACCTTCATTTTTAACCCAGATATTCTTTAGTCCATTCAGGGTATAAAGGGTATGATGAACACAGGGATAAAACATCCTCTTTTACTTCCTGCAGGATTTTTTCATCGTCAAGATTTTTCAGAACCTTAACTATATTTTTTGCTATTCTTCTCATATCTTTCTCTTTCATTCCTCTTGTTGTTAAAGCAGCTGTTCCAAGCCTTATACCTGATGTTATCATCGGCTTTTCAGGATCAAACGGAATAGCATTTTTATTTACTGTAATGTTAGCCTTTCCCAGAGCTTCTTCAGCCTGATTTCCTTTAACTCTTAACGGTCTGAGGTCAACAAGAATGATGTGGGAATCTGTTCCTCCAGAAACTATTCTAAGGCCTTCTGCTTTCAGCTCTTCTGCTAAGGCTCTGGCATTTTTAACTGTTTGGTGAGCATACTCTTTAAATTCAGGCGTCATTGCCTCTTTGAAAGCAACAGCCTTTGCGGCTATCACATGCATAAGAGGTCCTCCCTGAATACGGGGGAATACCCATTTGTCTATGTCTTTTGCATACTCCTCTTTGCAGAGAATAAATCCTCCTCGTGGTCCTCTCAGGGTTTTGTGGGTTGTTGATGTTACAAAATCTGCATAAGGAACAGGTGATGGATATGCATCTCCTGCTATAAGACCTGCATAATGTGCCATATCAACCATAAGGAGAGCTCCTACCTGATCTGCTATCTCTTTGAATTTGTCCCAGTGTATCACCCTTGAGTAGGCGGATGCACCTGCTATTATCATCTTTGGTTTGTGTTCTTTTGCAAGTTTATAAACCTGATCGTAATCTATAAGCTCTGTTTCAGGGTTTACACCGTACTGAACAGAGTTAAAAACTATACCTGACAGATTTACCTTTGCACCGTGGGTCAGATGTCCACCGTGTGCAAGACTCATACCGAGGATTGTATCTCCCGGTTTTAGCTGGGAGAAGAATACAGCCTGATTTGCCTGAGATCCTGAATGGGGCTGGACGTTTGCATGTTCAGCTCCAAAAATTTTTTTGACCCTTCTTATAGCAAGATCTTCTGCTATATCAACATACTCACAGCCTCCGTAGTATCTTTTGTATGGAAGTCCTTCAGCATACTTATTTGTAAGAACAGAGCCCTGGGTTTCCATTACTGCATAAGATGTGTAGTTCTCGGATGCTATCATCTCAAGATGTTCCTGCTGTCTTTTAAACTCTAAAGATAAAGAGTTGAAAATTTCCGGGTCAACCTTTTTAACATGCTCTAACAATTAACAACCTCCTTGATTTTAGTAAAATGTTTATTTATCAATCTAAAGTTGTAAGAGCAGATTATTTGCAGAGATCTTTTTCTATGTTCATTATCAGATTCACCCTTCTTTCATGTCTTCCACCTTCAAAATCTGTGCTGAAGAACTGATCAACTATTCCTAAAACCAGATCTATCCCTAAAACTCTTGCCCCAAGAGCCAGAACATTTGCGTTGTTGTGTTTTCTTGCCATTCTCGCCATGTATTCATTTGTGCACAGAGCAGCCCTTACCCCAGGAACTTTGTTTGCAGATATTGATATTCCTATTCCAGTTCCACATATAACAATCCCCATATCAGCTTCACCTGATGAAACAGCTTTTCCAACTGATTCCCCAAAAACAGGATAATCAACACTTTCTTTAGAATAAGTTCCTTTATCTATAATCTGAAAACCTTTATCTTCAAGATGTTTTTTGATTAACTCTTTGTACTCAAATCCTGCATGATCGCTTCCAACCGCTACTTTCATTCCTCCTCCAGCATTAAATCACAAAATCTTCACAGAAATATTATACTATATTAAAAAATTGATAAATGGAGGACACTTATGAAAAAATTAATCTTAGGGGTATTTCTATCTTTTGTTCTGGCCGGTCAGGTGCTTGCAGTCCAAAGCGGTTGTAAAGAAAAACCAGATGTTGGGAAGATAAAACAGGCTCTTGAACCTGTTCTGGGAGGGGCTAAAGTAATAAAGGTAAACCAGTCTCCTGTCAAAGGTCTTTATGAGGTAATTGTGGAAGCAAGGGGAAGAATGATACCTGTTTATATGGACTGTTCAAAAAGATTTCTCATAACAGGAGAGATTATTGATCTTAAGGAAAAAAAGAGTATAACAAGAGAAAAAGCAAGAGAACTTGCAAAGAAAGCTGTTGAGAAAAAAATAAAAAAGCTTGAAAAAGCAATAGGAAAGGCAAAGATAGAAAAGCTTAAGAAAGCATTAGGGGATAGATTTGCAGACATAAAAGTGATAGATCTTTCTAAAATTCCAAAGAAAAATCTTATAGCTTTTGGAAATCCTGCTGCCAAGATGACAGTTTATGTTGTGACAGATCCTGAGTGTCCTTTCTGTGCAAGGTTTGATACAGAAATGAAAAAAGTGCTCAAAGGTAGAAAAGATGTTAAATTTGAGCTTATTCTGTTCCCTCTTCCATTCCACAAACATGCGCAGAAAATAGTTCAGAGGGTAGTCTGTGAAAAATCTATAAATAAAAAGAAAGAGATACTTGAGAAAAGCTTTGAAGCTGTCAGAGAAAGAGATGAGAAAAAACTTGAGAAGCTTGGAAAAGAGTGTAAAAAGGGAAAAGATGTGATCCAGCAGCATTTTAGATTTGGAAGTGAGGTTGGGATTGGTGGAACTCCAGCTATTATCTTTCCTCATGGAATTATGGTTTCAGGGTGGATGACAGCTGATCAGATAAACAGGGTACTTGATGCATTAAAATGAGGGACAAAAAAAGGGGCGGTTTACCCGTCCTTTCTGTAAAAAATCTTAAAGTTTCTTTTGATATAGAAAACAGAACTGTAGAAGCCCTGAAAGGTATATCATTTGATATTTATCCGAAAGAGATTGTTGCACTTGTTGGCGAATCAGGGTCTGGAAAAAGCGTTACCTGCTATTCTATACTCAGGATTTTGCCAAAAAATGCTTTTGTGTCAGGTGAGATAATACTGAGGGGAGAAGAAAGACAGGAAAATATTCTAAAGGCCGGAAGTAAAAGGTTAAGAGAGATAAGAGGAAACAGGATATCAATGATATTTCAGGAACCCTCAGCTGTACTTGATCCTCTTATGAGGGTAGGAGATCAGATTGTTGAATCAATTATTGCTCACAGGAAGGTCTCTTACAGCGAAGCAAAGAAATTGGCCGTTGAATCAATGAAAAAAGCAAGGATCCCTGATCCTGTGAAAAGGTTTTATCAATACCCTCACGAGTTATCGGGAGGGTTAAAACAGAGGGTGGTTATAGCTGCTGGAATTGCAAATAATCCTTTGATTTTACTGGCAGATGAGCCAACTACAGCTCTTGATGTTACAGTTTCTGCACAGATATTGAGACTGTTTGAAGATTTAAGGGATCAGCTTGGTGTAGGTATCCTGCTTATAACACACGATCTTGGAATAGTTGCAGAGATAGCGGACAGGGTTCTTGTTATATACAGAGGACAGATAGTTGAGGAAGGAAATGTTTTTGAAATATTTGACAATCCAAAACATCCCTACACAAAAAAGCTCCTTGAATCAAGACCAACCTTGAAGAATGTTATTTAGTTTTTTTAAAGATAGCCTTTGATATCTCTGACAAAAAGCTTAAAAAGTAAGGAACTGTTTTTTTGAGAAGTTTATAAAGCTCTTCAGGATCAAACTCTTTTGTTGGGTCTGCAAAAATATCACGGTAGCCTGAGAGGATCTCCATATTTTCTGCTGTCTCCTTGTTTATAAAACCCTCTTCATAAAGTTGAAAAAAGCAGTTTTTTCCCACCTTTTTACCTGATTTTCTCAATATATGTCTGCATATCCAGAGAGAGCTGTCAATCAGAACCACAGAAAAGTACCTTGCCCTGTCTATAAAGAGAGGTGTGCCTGTAAATTCTTCTTTAGGGAAGTTAAGAAAATTTGAGATCTTCCTGACAGAAGACTTTATAGCTTTTGCATGATCCTGAAGTTTTTTCACATTCACAGGGATGGAAAGCTGTGGTTCTTTTGCTTTTATCTTTTTTACCACAGAAGAAAGCTCTTTTATAAAAGTATTTAAAAGGGTTGTGGTTATCTGTGATCCGATGATGTATATCTCTTTTGGGGTGTATTTGTAGTTGCTTTCCATAACGCCTTTGATGTATGAGGAGAAATCCAACAAAACTCTGTTTATTTTTTCTGAGAAAAGCTGTTCTTTTGCAATTTTTTCAACA
The DNA here is from genome assembly GCA_027058925.1 of Persephonella sp. GTDB lineage: Bacteria > Aquificota > Aquificia > Aquificales > Hydrogenothermaceae > Persephonella_A. Next base: position 1,543 of record JALTAS010000228.1, on the reverse strand, counting down.
CAGCCGCCTTTGTGTTTTTCTCCTGTGACCTCCTTCAGGAGATGACAGCATATCTCTTCAAGTTCGTTGTAGGCAGATATAAGGTAGTACTGTGTTCTGTCAGGATACATAGGGATTTTTAAAAACTTTTCTTCCCCATTTTTAAGTATTTTGTCAGCCTTTTTCAAAAAAAGGACAAGTTTTGATGCTTTATCGTTTAGAAACTGGATGTCTAACATCAACCTTCCTCTGAGAGCTCAAACTCAAGATCTTTTTTGATATTTGAGATGAGCAGTATATGTTTTTCAATGTTGTTTCTAAGATTGACAAGGAAGTTTTCAAACTCTTTAACCGTTTTTGTTTCCCTGTTTACTACAGAGTTAAGAAGGTTTTCTGCTTTTATACTGGATTTCAGAACCTTTTCTTTCATAAAAGAGATTAAAATATCTGTGCTTTTCTCAACATCTTCCTTTATGTTGTTTCTTACCTGCTTTATAAATTTCTTCATGTAAAATCTGTTAAAAAATGCAGAGTCAAAAAATGAGTAAATGCTTATTAAAAATCCAGAAAGAACCAGTATCTCTTTTAGACCTTCAGGGATAGGAAGTAAAAACCCGATCAAAAAAAGCATAAGTCCAGTTCCAAGTATTCCTAAAAATCTCGGACTTTCTAAGTTTCCTATAATAATATCTATCTTACCCTGCTCCTTACCTAAGCCTGCGAAATGTTTTCTTATATCAGGTAGCTGGTAATAAACAGAATGTTTATCTATATTTATCTCATCAAGCATCTGTCTTGTCTCATCAATTACCTTTTGTTTTGTCTGACTGCTTTTGATGTATTTTCCAATGTATTTTGTTATCTCTTTGAGCAGCTGAGTTTTGTAATTTTCAAATATTTTAGATAGCTTTTCTGAGCCTTTTTGTGAAAGGTATAAGTTAACTTCCCTTTCGTATGTTTTAAGGAAGTTTATTATCCCGTTGTAATCGTCATATCTGTAGATAAAATACAGTTTTTCCTTCAGTTTATCTACATCTGGTTTTATCTCCTTTATTATCTCTTTATCAACCAGGTTATTCAGTTTTGCCTTTACAGTCGCAAGATAAGTCTCAAATGGTGTTATTTCTTCACTGCCTGATACTTTCTGTATGTACTCATTTATCTTTTTTATCGTTTTTGTCAGATTTGATACAGATTCTGAGATTGTGCTGTTTATGTTTTCTATCTCTGTGTTGTATATATCTTCAGTATCTCCTGACAAAGGTTTTTCAAGCAGGTTTACATACTCTGTTATCAGTTTGTTCAGCCTTGCATACTCAAAATCCCTGAAAAAAATTCCGAACTCTCCAGATTCAGGGAAGGATTCAATGACAGGAAGGGTTTTTACTGTTCTGCTGAGATCTTTTTTTACAAGGTTAAGCTCCTGGATAAGATCTTTTTTTATTTTGTATATTCTACTCAGTTTTAATCTTAGATTAATATCTTTGCCCATTAATTCCTACCTTTGTTTTCTATAGATAATATTATATTCCAGCTTGTTTGGTTATTTTGCAAAAAAACATAT